>NZ_JBILJQ010000006.1:0-113383 GCF_044377145.1 Aquimonas sp. | reverse complement strand
TCGTGACCCTGCCCAGTGAACTCGGAAGCAACGAGATCGCAAGCATGAGCGAATCCGCCACTCAGGAGAACGAATGACAGCTATCTGGTGAACAGGCTGTCTCAAAGGGGTTGACGCGTTCCGCTTTGAAGAAGGAGGATCGCCTTGAAGGCTCGGTACCTGTGTACGGCTCCAGCGGCGTAGTAGGAACCCATGCCTCAGCGATCGCGGAGGGCCCAGCGTTGATTGTCGGGCGAAAGGGCAACGTGGGCAGCGTCTACTGGTCATGGAGCGACTTCTGGCCCATCGACACGGTCTACTTTGTGCCGAAGGAACAGTCTGACTTATGGCTGTACCTCACGCTGCCCAGCGTGGGCTTTCTGAACACGGATGCCGGCGTTCCAGGACTCAATCGAGACTTTGCCTACAGTCGGAACTTGAAGGTTCCTGCGCCAGCGATCCGCAGGCAATTCAATGAAGCGGTCGCGCCAATGTTCGCTCAGATCAGAGCCCTTGATGCCTACTGTGACAAGCTCTCCCAAGCCCGCGACCTCCTCCTCCCCCGCCTGATGAGCGGGGAGATTGCTGTCTGACCCTGGCCCGATCAGGAGCCCTGCATGGCGTTGACTGGCATCAACAGTGAGGACCGTCTGGTCCAGCAGACCTTTGCCGGCCACCTGCAGAACGTGCTGGGCTGGGAGAGCGCCTATGCCTGGAACGATGAAACCTTTGGCCCAACCGGCACCCTGGGCCGCGACAGCACCGAGCAGGCGGTGCTGCTGCGCGACCTGCGTGCCGCGCTGGAGCGTTTGAACCCGCAGCTGCCGGCGCACGCGATCGACGAGGCGCTGCGCGCGCTGACCGTGTTCGATGTCAGTCGCTCGCTGGTGCAGCACAACCGCGACTTCCACCGGCTGATCCGCGGCGGCGTGCCGGTGAGCTACCGCGATGCGGACGGGCGCCAGCACACGGCGCGCGCGCGGGTGATCGACTTCGAAAACGCACCCGGGGCCAACCGCTTTCTCGCGGTGCGCGAGCTGAAGCTGGCCGGCCTGCGCACGCCGAACTACAACCGCCGCGCCGACCTGGTCTGCTTCGTCAACGGCCTGCCGCTGGTGTTCATCGAGCTGAAGGCGGTGCACAAGAACATCCGCGCCGGCTTCGACAACAACCTGCGCGACTACATGGACGAGAACGTCATCGCCCATGCCTTCCACCACAACGCCTTTCTGGTGGTCTCCAACGGCGACCAGGCCCGCTACGGCTCGATCACCAGCACCTGGGAGCACTTCAACGAGTGGAAGCGTCAGGACGAGGCCGACACCGGCAGCCTGGCCGCCGAAACCCTGCTGAACGGCATGCTGCGCCACGATCGCCTGCTCGACCTGCTGCAGAACTTCATCCTGTTCGATGAGAGCAAGGCCGGCGCCACGCGCAAGGTGGTGGCGCGCAACCATCAGGTGCTGGGGGTGAATCGCGCGGTGGCCTCGGTGGCCCGCCAGGAGACGCTGAAGCGCGAGTTCCCGCCCGAGGAGCGGCTGCGCTATCGGGTGGTCGAGCTGCCGCTGGAGCGCCCCGAACAGAAGCCGAAGCGCCAGAAACCCAACGTGCCCGCGCGCGCCGTGGCGGATGCCCGGCCGAGCTATGTGCCCAAGGGGCCGATCGACATCATCGAGCGTGCCCACCCAGACCTCGGCCGCCTCGGCGTGTTCTGGCATACGCAGGGCAGCGGAAAGTCGTACTCGATGGCCTTCTTCGCCGAAAAGGTGCGCCGCACGCTGCCCGGAAGATTCACCTTCCTGCTGATGACCGACCGCCACGATCTCGACAGCCAGATCTACAAGACCTTTGTCGGCTGCGGCATCGTCAGCGACCAAGCGCCGCGCGCGGCCTCCGGCCCTGATCTGCAGGCCGTGCTGAAGGAGAACCACCCCTACGTCTTCAGCCTGATCCACAAGTTCAACCAGGACCTGCGCCTTGGTGAGCCCTACAGCGAGCGCGACGACATCATCGTCATCTCGGACGAGGCGCACCGCACCCAGGCCGGTCGCTTCGCCCGCAACATGCGCATGGCGCTGCCGAATGCGGCCTTCATCGGCTTCACCGGCACGCCGCTGTTCTCCCAGGACGAAGTCACCAAGCGGATCTTCGGCGACTACGTCTCGCGCTACGACTTCAAGCGCTCGGAAGAGGACGGTGCCACCGTCAAGTTGGTGTACGAGAACCGCGGCGAAAAGCTGGGCGTGGCGCGGCCCGATCTCAATGACCTGATCGCCGAGAAAGTGGAACAGGCCGATCTCGACCCCGACCAGTCGGCCCTGCTGCAGCGTCTGCTGGGCAAGGACTACGAGGTGATCACCGCTGACGCGCGCCTGGACAAGATCGCGGCGGATTTCGTCGCGCATTGCGCCACGCGCTGGGAGTCCGGCAAGGCCCTGATGGTCTGCATCGACAAAACCACCTGCGCGCGGATCTACCAGCGAATCGGCCCGCACTGGCAGGCGAAAGCGGCATCGGCGAGAGTGGCCGCTGCCGCCGCGCAGGCGCGTGCAGCCGCTGAAGTCGATCCTGATGTGCGGGCAAAGCACCAGCAGGAGGCTCGCCAGCTCGAAGCCCAGGCGGACTGGCTGGACGAAACCCGCATCCAGATCATCGTCAGCGAGGCCCAGAACGAGGTGGCCGATTTCAAGGTCTGGGGCTTCGACATCATTCCGCACCGCGCTCTGATCAAGAAGGGCTTCGAGACCGATGACGGCAAACGCGTTGACGTTGAGACGGCCTTCAAGGATCCGAAGCATCCCTTCCGCGTGGCGATCGTCTGCGCGATGTGGCTGACCGGATTCGATGTCGAGTCGCTGTCCACCCTCTACATCGACAAGCCGATGAAGGCGCATACGCTGATGCAGGCGATCGCCCGCGCCAATCGCGTCTACCCGGGCAAAGACTTCGGCCTGATCGTCGACTACAACGGCATGCTGAAGAGCCTGCGCCAGGCGCTGGCGCAATATGCGCTTGGCGACGGCGCGGGGGACGGCGAGAAGATCGTCACGCCGATCGAGGAGCGCGTTCAGGCGCTGCTGGAGGCGTTGGCGGCGACCGAGGAGCATCTGAGTGGCTTGGGTTTCGACCCCTCGGGACTGATCGGCAGCAAGGGCTTTGCGCGCATCCAGGGGCTGGCAGACGCGGTGGAGGCGGTCTACACCACGGAGGACGCCAAACGCCGCTTCGAGATACTGGCTCGGCAGGTGTTCGTGCGCTTCAAGGCGCTGCTGGTCGAGCCGACGGTATACCAGTACGCCGAACGCCACGACAACATCGAGGCCATCTACAAGAAGCTGACCGAACGTCGCGATACCGCGGACGTGACCGAGCTTCTGAAAGAGCTGCAACGCATCGTCAACGCGGCCATCCGCACGCAGGCGCTCGGCGAGGATCAGAGTGAGGGCGTGACCTTCGATCTCAGCCAGATCGACATCGAACGCCTGCGCGACGAGTTCGCCCGAAGGGTCAAGCACAAGGCCACGGCACTGCAGGACATCTGCGACATCGTCGAGCGGAAGCTCGCTCTAATGCTTGCGCGCAACCCGATGCGCATGGACTACCAGAGAAGGTACGAACAGATCATCGCGGACTACAACCTGGAGAAGGATCGGACCACCATCGAGGAGACCTTCCGGCGTTTGGCCGGCTTGGTCCGTGAGCTGGATCAGGAGCAGCAGCGGGCTGCTGCCGAGGGTTTGAGTGAGGACGAGCTCGCCTTGTTCGATCTGCTGAAAGGGGACAAGTCCGCCACGCTCGACAGGACGACGCGCGAGCGGCTCAAACTTGCCAGCAAGGGGCTGCTTGCGTCGATTGAGGTCCGCCTCGCCGAGCTCGACCGATTCTGGGAGAAGGAGCAGACCAAGGGCGACGTCCGGGTGTTCATCCTGGACCGCATCTACTCGGATCTACCGTCTCCGCCATTCTCAGTCGAGGAGAAGGAACGGTTGGCCGACGGGGTGTATATGCATGTTTGGCAGAAGGCGGTGCGTGGCGACTTTGCCGGCTTCGGTGCGCGGCTTTGAGCCGACTCCAGTGTTCACGGGGGAGACCCGCACGGGAAGTCGTGCCAGACCGTCGGAGCAAGCACCAGCTGCACCAGCGCCCGGCCAACCTCAGCGACATAGAGCCCCGAACCGCCGCAATCTGGCTGAAGTTCAACAAGATGGGACTGCGGTGTTGAAAACAAAAAAGCCCGCTCAGTGAGCGGGCTTTTTCGAAATGTCTGGTGCCCAAGAGAGGACTCGAACCTCCACGGGTTGCCCCGCTAGTACCTGAAACTAGTGCGTCTACCAATTCCGCCACCTGGGCAGGTGTCTCAGGCGCCGTGGCACCGAAGAGCCGCGCACTTTACGGATCGGAATGCGGCTTGTCAACGGCGGGTGCATGAGGATTTTTGGGCGCGGTGTACCATGCGCGAATGAGCAAACGTACCCCGAACACACCTCCGCACCGCGGCAGCGGCCCGACCACGCCTTCCGATGGCAAGCCTGCAGGCCCCAAAACACCGGCCGGCAAATCCGGCAAGGCCGGCCCGAAGCCGGGACCACGCCTCGGGCCGAAGCCCGCCGGTGCGAAGGGGCCGAAGCGTGGTAAGCCCGCGCCTTGGCTGCCCGATCTGCCGCCGATTCCGCTGCCTCCTCCACCGAGCGGACCGGTTTCCGCCGACGCCGTGCTGCCGCGTCCGCGTGGCAAGCGCCCGCCGCCGGTGGTCACCGTGGTCGATCCCTTTGCCGAGCGCGAAGCCAGCCGCTACGCGCTGCCGATACCGAGCCGCGAGGCGATCCTGGCGCATCTGGAAGCGCAAGGAGAACCGGTCACGGCAGAAAACATTGCCGCCGATCTGCAGCTGACTGCGGATGATCGCTTCGATGCCCTGTGCAAGCGCCTTGGAGCGATGCTGCGCGATGGTCAGCTGCTGATGAATCGCCGCGGCGGCTATGCGGTGGCGCGCAAGCTGGATCTGGTCCCCGGGATAGTTCTGGCCAATGCCGATGGCTTCGGCTTCCTGCGCCCGGATGCGCGTGGCGACGACATCTTCCTGCCGCCGGCGCAGATGCGTCAGGTGCTGCACGGTGATCGCGTGCTGGTCAGCGTCACCGGGCTTGATCGTCGCGGCCGCCCGGAAGGCGCGATCGTCGAGGTGCTGGAGCGCCGCACCCAGCGGCTGGTCGGGCGCTTCCAGGAGACCGACGGCATCGCCAGCGTGGTGCCGGATGACCGCCGCATCCACCAGGAAATCCTGATCCCGCCGACCGCGCGCGGTGATGCCCGCACCGGCCAGATCGTGGTCTGCGAGATCACCCAGGCGCCGTCGTCGAACCGGCTGCCGCTCGGCAAAATACTGACCACGCTGGGTGAATTCCTCACTCCGTCGCTGGCGGTCGAGATGGCCATCCACGGTCACGACATCCCGCACGTGTGGCCGCAGGAGGTGCTCGAACAGGCTGCGGTGGTGCCGATCGAAGTGGGCGAGGCCGAGCGCGGCGTGCGCATCGATCTGCGCGAAACGCCCCTGGTCACGATCGATGGCGAGACAGCGCGTGACTTCGACGACGCGGTGTATTGCGAAGCGACCGGCAACGGCTTCCGTCTGGTGGTCGCGATTGCCGATGTCTCCTACTACGTGCGTCCCGGCACGGCGCTGGATGATGAAGCGCAGAAGCGCGCGACCTCGGTGTACTTCCCTGGATTCGTGGTGCCGATGCTGCCGGAGACATTGTCCAACGGCATCTGCTCGCTGAACCCGAAAGTCGACCGCATGTGCTTTGTCTGCGATATGGACATCGACCGCGACGGGCGGGTGATCCGTTCGAGCTTCTACGAGGCGCTGATGCGTTCACACGCGCGCCTGACCTACAACCAGGTCTGGCAGGCGATCGGTGAAGACGACGCCGCCGCACAGGCCCAGCTCGGCGCGGTACTGCCGCATGTGCGCACGCTCTACACCCTGTACAAGGCGCTTGAGAACCAGCGTCACCGCCGTGGCGCGATCGAGTTCGAAACCACCGAAGTCGAGTTCCGATTGGGGCCAGCGGGCGAGGTGATCCAGGCCGCGCCACAGCCGCGCAACGATGCGCACAAGCTGATCGAGGAATGCATGATCGCGGCCAACGTGGAGGCGGCGAAGTGCCTGCTCGGCGCGCACATGCCGGCGCCCTACCGCGTGCACGATCGCCCACCGGAGTCGAAGTACGCCGAACTGCTGGAGTTTCTGCGCGGATTCGGTCTGAAGCTGCCCGAGTGGTCGAAGGTGACCCCGGCCGGCTACACCGCCCTGCTGCGCAAGATTCGCAAGCGCGACGACGCGATGCTGCTGGAGACGGTTCTGCTGCGTTCGCAGGCGATGGCGGTTTACCAGCCGGAGAACATCGGTCACTTCGGCCTTGCACTGGAGGCCTACGCCCACTTCACCTCGCCGATCCGGCGCTACCCGGATCTGCTGGTGCATCGCGCGATCAAGCACGCGATTCGTGGCGGCCACGCCAACCAGTACCTGTATGCGGCACACGACATGGCGGCGCTGTCGCTGCAGTGCTCTGAGCGCAGCCGCCGCGCCGAAGAGGCCGAGCGCGAAGTCGATGAGCGCTACCGCTGCGCCTTCATGGAGCGCCATGTCGGGGCCGAGTTCGACGGCACCATCGCCGGCGTCACCAGCTTCGGGCTGTTCGTCGAGCTGAACGAGTCGCGTATCAGCGGCCTGGTGCACGTGACTCAGCTGCCGAACGATTTCTACCACTTCGATCCCGGCAAGAAGCTGCTGCGCGGCGAACGCCATGGCGTGGTGCACCAGCTCGGAGACAGCGTGCGGGTACTGGTGCTGCGTGCCTCGATCGAAGATCGCAAGATCGATTTCCGATTGGTCGATGGCAGCAAGAAGTCGAAGAAGGTGGGAGTCAGCCGATGAGTGGAGGCGACTGGATAGCCGGCATCAATGCGGTGTCGGCAGCGCTGGAGGCGGGACAGGATCTCGCCGAGGTGCTGATCGACGGCAAGGCCAAGAACCCGCGGCTGACCGAAATCGGCAGTGCCGCCAAGGCCGCAGGCGTCGCGCTGCGTCTGGTGCCGCTGGATGTGCTGGATCGCCAGGGCGCGGGTGCGCGCCATCAGGGTGTGATGGCGCGCGTGCAGTCGATGCGTACGTACGACGAGCACGACCTGGACGGCTTGATCGAGGCGGCCGCAAAGCCCCTGTTGCTGATCCTCGACGGCGTGCAGGATCCGCACAACCTCGGTGCGTGCCTGCGCTCGGCGGCGGCCGCTGGCGCTACCGCCGTGATCGTGCCGAAGGACCGCGCGGCTTCATTGACGCCGACCGCGCGCAAGGTCGCCGCTGGCGGTGCCGAGCGCGTGCCCTTGGTGCGGGTGACCAACCTGGCGCGCACCATGAAGGCGCTGCAGGATGCCGGGATCTGGATCGTCGGGCTCGCCGGTGAGGCCGAGGCCAGTCTGTACTCGGTCGATTTGAAGGGTTCGATGGCGATCGCCATGGGCGGCGAGGGCGAAGGCCTGCGCCGGCTGACCCGCGAGCACTGCGACTACCTTGCCAAGATCCCGATGGCCGGCGGCATGGAAAGCCTGAACGTGTCGGTCGCTACCGGCATCTGCCTGTTCGAAGCCCTGCGACAGCGCAGTTGAGTAAGGTCCGCGCACGGGGCAGCAACTGCCCCGAGACGCATGATCAGCGCACCCGTTTCAGATGCCGGATCAGCTCAATCGTTCCAGCACTGACAGCGTCGGCTTGGCCAGATTCAGCGTGTAGAAATGCAGCTCCGGCGCGCCGCCTTCGATCAGGCGGCGACAGACGCCGGCCACGGCATCGGCCGCAAACTCGCGCAGGCTGGCGGCATCGTCGCCGTGGGCCTGCAGGCGCTTGCCGATCCAGCGTGGAATCTCCGCACCGCACATCTCCGAGAAGCGCTTCAACTGGCTGTAGTTCGAGATCGGCATGATGCCGGGCACGATAGGAATCTCGATGCCCTCGCGCCGGACGGCATCGACAAATGCGAAGTAGGCGTCGGCGTTGTAGAAGTACTGGGTGATCGCCGAGTCCGCGCCGGCGCGCACCTTGGTGCAGAAGTGGCGCAGATCCGCGAGTGCGTCGTCGGCCTGCGGATGCGTCTCCGGATAGGCCGCCACCTCGATATGGAACGTATCTCCGGTCGCGGCGCGGATGAACTCGACCAACTCCGAGGCGTAGCGCAGGTCGCCGTGGCGGGCCATGCCTGACGGCAGATCGCCGCGCAACGCGACCAGCCGCCGGCAGCCGATTGCGCGATAGCGCTCCAATAGCTCGCGGATCTCGGCCCGGGTGCCGCCCATGCAGGACAGATGCGGAGCCGCATCCAGCCCGTGCTGTTGCTTCAGACCCTGCACGGCATCGGGCGTGTAGCTCAAGGTGGAGCCGCCGGCGCCAAAGGTCACCGAGACGAAGCGTGGCGACAGCGGCTTGAGCTTTTCGACGGTGCGATCGAGCTGGCTGCGCTGCTCGTCGGTTTTGGGCGGAAAGAATTCGAAGGACAGCGAGGTCAGGGCAGGCATGTATCGCTCTATCGCGATGGATGGAGCCTGGATGGTACTTGCCTTGGCGGGATCGGGAAAGGCGGCGGGCCGCTAGTTCAGCCGCTGGGCGTCCCGGGGCGGCTCGCCGACGCGGTCGCTGCGGCCTTGGACACACTGAGCTGCTCTGTATCCGAGCTCCGAGCCAAAATCCCGCTACCAACCAATTGACACGCAAACGCGAATCATTATCATCTGTATCCGCAGCGCTGGTCCGCGCTGTCACTTGGAGAACGCCATGACGCTGAACCCTGCTGCCGGCGACACCCTTACCGCTCAAGACATGGATTTCTCCATGCCGACCACCTTGATCCGCAGCGTCAGCCGCGCGGCACCGCGCGTCTGCGTCACCAGCGAGGACCTGCTGCAAGGCGGGCGCGAACTGGTGATTCAGCACGGCGAACACGAGTACCGCCTGCGCCTGACCCAGAATGACAAGCTGATCCTTACCAAGTAATCCTGACGAGGCAGTCCTCGCCAAGCAGGACCTGCCAACGGGTCCGCGGGCTGCGCCGAGGCGCAGCCGACATCAGCGCGATCGAAGCCTGCAACGGTGCCGCGCTGATCCATCCCCATCCCCCGATCGAGCCAGCCAGCGCCGCGCGCCAGCCCGCTCCGTGTTCCCTACGGAGTTCTGATGCACAGTCCTGCTGATCTGATGTTCCACCGTCGCCTGCGTCCGAGCGCGCTCGCGCTGGCTCTTCTTGCTGCGCACGCGGCCCACTCTGCGCCGGTGCCAGAAGCCAGCCCCGGCACCGAGCCGGGCAGCGAATCGAGCGCCGAACACGCGCAGTTCGATGCGCTTGAACGCATTGTCGTGTCGGCCACCCTCACCGAATCGGTCGCCGCCACCTTGCCCAGCGTGATCAGCGCGATCGACCGCGCGCAGATCCGCCGCGAGCTGGTGCAGAACGTACGTGACCTGGTGCGCTACGAGCCCGGTGTGTCGGTGCGCTCGAACTTCGGCCGCTTCGGCCTGGGCGATTTCCGCATTCGCGGGCTGGAGGGCAATCGGGTGCTGATCGAGACCGACGGCATCGCAGTGTCCGACGCGTTCTCGATCGGCAGCTTCGCCAATGCCAACCGCAACTTCGTCGACCCGGCGACCCTGGCCAACGCCGAAATCGTGCGTGGCCCTGGCTCGTCGATCTATGGCTCGGACGCGCTTGGCGGCGTGGTCAGCTTCGCCACCGTCAATCCGGCGGATCTGATCGAAGACGATCAGCTACAGAACGGTCGCGGTAGCGCGCTGTCGATGCGCGTCGGCCATGCCGGCGAAGACAGCAGCACCTATGCCGGCGTCAGCAGCGCATTCGCCGGGCGGCGCTGGTCGGGGCTTGTGATCGCCCACCATCGCGACGGCGAGGCGCCACGCAACCAGGGCAGCACGGCTTCCGATGGCAGCACGCGCACGGCGCCAAACCCGCAGAACACAACCCAGACCAGCCTGCTCGCCAAGTTGCTGTTCGCGCCGACGGCGGATCAGCGCTGGGCCTTGACCGTCGACGGCAACGAAGGCCGGGCCCTCACTGATGTGCGCAGCGGGCGTACCGTCACCGCCGGCTTCGGCGCACCGGTACAGGTGCTGGATCTGCGCGGTGATGACCGCCAGACCCGCGCGCGTGTCGCCCTGAAGCACGAGCTCGACAGCCTCGACTTCGCGTTGGCAGACGCGCTGCGTTGGCAGGTCTATCGGCAGGACAGCGAAACCACCCAGCAGACCCTTGAGGAGCGCGTCACCCTGATCTCGGGGCGACCGACCAACCCGACCCTGCGCGAGCGAGAGTTCAACTTCGATCAGCGTGTGTATGGTCTTGAGCTGACCGCCCATCGCAGCGTCGAGAGCCGCAACTGGGCGCATCGCCTGACCTGGGGTTTTGAGCTCAGCCGCAGCGAGATCCGCCAGAAGCGCGACGGCCGCGCCACCAATCTGGGCACCGGTGCGGTGACCTCGGTGATCAGCCCGGATGCGTTTCCGGTGCGCGACTTTCCGCTCAGCACTACCACCAATGCGGCGATCTACGTGCAGGACGAGATCGACAGCGTGGATAGCCGCTGGCGCCTGATTCCAGGCCTGCGTATCGATCGCTACCAGCTTGATCCGCGGCTGGATCCGATCTTCGCTGGCGACAACCCAGGGCTGGCGCCCGTGGAGCTGAGCGAGACCAGCGTGGCGCCGAAGTTTGGCGTGGTGCGCAGCTTCGGCGAGCGCTACAGCGTGTTCGGCGGCTATGCGCGCGGTTTCCGTTCGCCGCCCTACAGCGATGTCAATCTCGGTTTCACCAATCTGCAGTTCGGCTATACGGCGATCCCGAATCCTGAGCTGAAGCCCGAAACCAGCGATGGCGTGGAGTTCGGTCTGCGCCGCCGCGATGCAGCCTTCTGGTGGAGCGCCTCGGCCTACTTGAACCGCTACCACGATTTCATCGAATCGCTGCGAGGGCTCGGTACCGATCCTGTGAGCGGACTGCTGGTGTTCCAGTCACAGAACATTTCGCGCGCGGAGATCTACGGCCTGGAGCTCAAGGGCGGGCTGGCGCTGGGCAGCGTGTCGCCCGCGCTGGAGGCCTTCGAGCTGCGTTTCGCCGCGGCCAGCGCGCACGGCACCGACCTCACCGCCGACGTGCCGCTGACCTCGATCGATCCACTGAATGGCGTGCTCGGCCTGCGCTGGAGCGGTGCGCGTGCTGACATCGAACTGGTCGCTCGCGGCGCGGCACGCAAGCGCGACCCGGGTGAGGTCGCTGGTACGACCGCCGCCGTTCCGGCCTTCGCGGCGCCCGGCTACGCCGTACTCGATCTGCTGCTGGAATTCGAGCTGGACGCGCACGCACGGCTCAACGTCGGCGTGTTCAACCTCGCCGATCGCCACTACTGGGATTGGGCGGCAGTACCGCAGATCGCTGCCAGCAGCACGGTGCTGGATCGCTACAGCGCAGCGGGCCGAACACTGAGTGCGCAGCTCGAAGTGCGCTTCTGATCGGCGGTGTTTGACCAGGCAACACGAGTACAACTGAGCGGTTTCGACACATCGGGCGCGCCCCGTCCGACGCGACACCTTCCACTTGGCACAGCCCACGCCGCCATGGCGCGGCAGGAGCGACGACCATGAGCCTGCACGACAGCACCTCACACGTGATCGACGATATCGAGGCCGCAGCGGATTGCGCGTCGCGGTTCGATGCGGCCGCAACAGTCAACCGTCTGCCCTGGGCCTGGCTGGCCCAGGCGCTGGCGGCGCTCGGTCCGCTGGTCTGCCTGCATCGACGCTTCGACCAGCGGCAGCTGGCGATCGACGCAGCCCCGCTGCTCGCGGGTCTGCGCCTGCAGGTGCAGGCCGAGATCGACAGCAGTGGCCCGCGCGAAGCGCTGCGCTTTGTCGATGCCCATGGCGTCGCGGTGTGCCAGCTGTGCCTGCTGCCAGACAGCGACTTCCTCGCGTGGGAACGACTGCTGGCGCTGTTGCAGCAGCGACGGCAGCTGAGCGTTGCGCAGGCGCCGCTGTGTCAACCGCCGTGGCTGATCCGCTGGCGCTGGCGTGCCCGCGCGGGTCGCTTCGTCGCGACTTCAGACCTGCGTCTGGCCCTGCATGGCAGTGCCTCGATCTCGGCCTGCGGCGAGCGCTCGATCCATGACTGGTGCCAACGCTGCCAATGCGGGCCGTGCGCCGGCTGAGGCCAACCGAGTCCGTTCGGCGCGACACCGCCGCACGCCCTGCGTCTTCTCTTTCTCTACCGATTCCGCGGAGTCCACATGTCCATCCTTCCCCGCATCAAGCAGTGCCGCGCAGCCTGCGCCGCGCTGTTCGTATCCGTCTTGGCCGCCTGCGCCGCTCCTTCGGCTGTGCGCACCGAGGCCGCTGTGGCGCCGCCGCCGCCACCGGCAGCGGTCACGCTGAATCGGCCGGAACAATTCGAGCGCGACCGCGCTGCCATCCTGGCGATGGCCGGCGAGTTCCGCGTGCGCTTCACGTTCGAGGAGACCCTGTCACTCGACCCGGACTACACGCCGCGCAAGCAGAAGCGCTCTGGCGCTACCGAGTGGGTCACCGTGATCGAGGATCGTGGCGATTTCATTTCGCTGCAGCACATTCTGGTGATCGGTGAGGATCACAGCGTGGTCAAGCATTGGCGTCAGGACTGGCAGTATCAGCCGGCCAGCGTGCTGCGCTACCGCGGCCAGCAACACTGGCAACCCGAGCCGGTCGCTGAGGCTGAGCGCCTCGGCGCCTGGTCACAGACCGTGTTCGAGGTCGATGACGCGCCGCGCTACGGCGGCGTGGGCCGCTGGCGCCACACGGATGGCGAAGTGGTGTGGGAATCCGATTACAGCTGGCGCCCGCTGCCGCGCCGCGAGTACACCACCCGCGACGACTATCAGGTGATGGGCGCGGTCAACCGCCACCTGCTCACCCCCGAAGGTTGGGCGCATGAGCAGATCAACACCAAGCTGGTAGTCGGTGCCGCAGGCACGGTACGCCCACTGGCGCGCGAGCAGGGCCTGAACACCTACCGGCGCATCACCGACTACGACTTCAGTGCCGGCCGTACCTACTGGCAGAGCACCGCCAGCTACTGGGCACGGGTCCGCGCCCTCTACAGCCAGGCGCTGGCGCGGCCGCAGGGCCTGACCCTGGGCGGCGAGCTCGATGGCACGCCGCGCTACGCGGCCAGCTTTGAACTGGCGGAGAAGCAGGCCGAGGGGGCCGAGATCGACGCGGCCACCGTCGCTTCGACCCTGCGCAAGTACTGGATCGACGGCTGAGCGAAGTCGCACGGGCGACGCGGGGGCAAGTTCGACGCGTTGCCGGGCCCCGCGCCACCTGTTCGACCGCCACAGGTCCGCCTGACCGGTGGCTATCGATGGTCCCGGGGCGGCGTTCGCGGGCGGGCTGTGTTCAACCGGCTGAGTATCGCGAACCGGTCCGCTGCTTTCCGCGGGCACGGGCGTGTGCAGGAACGTCCGTCGCTGACGAGCGTGTCGAGGCCAGCCATGGGATGCGCTCCGAATGGCTCACGCTGGCGCGCGGCCCGACGTCAGGGCCGCGCATGCGCTGCGCGCGCAGTGATTGCCGCGGGGGTTGCTACAATCCGGCGCTTGTTCACGCCGGCTTGGCTGCGCTTCGCTGCGCAGGCCTTGAGCGGCGGCCCCTCGACTTCGGAGTTCCCACCGGCCCATGCCCCAGCGCGTACTCCTGCAGCTCGCATCGGACGGCCAGCACCGATGGCTCGATCTCGACCGTCCGCAGTCCGGCGTGCACGCTGGTCTGCCTGCCGCCGGCAGCGAATGCACCGTGCTGGCGCCGGCCGAGGACGTGCTGCTGACCCGCGCGCCGCGGGTCGCGCGTAGCGATCGCCTGCTGCGGCAGGCTCTTCCGTTCGCGATCGAAGAGCGGCTGGCTGCACCCGTCGAACAGCTGCATATCGCCTTCGCTGGTGCGGGCGATCCACTCGATATCGCCGTGGTTGAACGCGCGCGCCTGCAGGAGTGGCTGGCCATCGCCGCCAATGCCGGGCTTGAGCTGCGCGCGCTGTATTCCGAAGCCTCGCTGTTGCCGCAGCCGGGTGCACCGGTGCTGGTTCTGGATGGCGAGCGCGTGCTGCTGCGTAGCGCGTCGGGAAGCCTGCTGGTCGACAGCCTCGGCGGTCTGCCCGGCCTGTTGGATCTGCTGGCGGGCACCCAGGAACTGGTCGTCAGCTGGCGTGTGCTGGTCTGCGCCGGCAGCCGCCGTGATCAGCTTCCGCCGGCCCTGGCGATGCGCGCGGAAGCCGCACCGGCGCTGGCGTTGCTGCTCGCCGCACAGCTGAAAGCACCGGCCGGCCCCGATCTGCTGCAGGGCGAGTTCGCGCGTCGTCAGGCCGGCGACGCCCTGCCGTGGCTGAAGCGCGCTGCGGTGCTCGCCGCGGTGGCGGTCGGCTTGGCGTTCGCCCATGCGCTGGTCGAGCGCCAGCAGCTGCAGGGGCGGATCGAATCGCAGCGCGCCGAGATGGCCGAGCTGCTGCGACAGGCGGTGCCCGGCACCAGTGTGGTGGTCGATCCGCGGGCCCAGCTTGAGATCGAGTTCAACCGCCTGCAGCGGGGCGCCGGCGGTGACGACGCACTCGGTCTGCTGGCGCGGATCGCGCCCAGCCTGGCCGGCAGCTCGCGCTACACGCTGGAGGCGGTCGACTATCGTTCCGGCGCGATCGACCTGACCCTGCGCGCGCCCGATGTCGCCACGCTCGACGGCCTGCGCGAAACCTTCGTCGCGCTCGGGCTTGCGGCCGAACTGACCGCCGCCACGCCCGGGCAGGGCGGTGTCGAAGGCCGCGTCAGCGTGCGCGCCGGAGGCGGCGCATGAAGGACTGGTGGCTTGGACTTTCGGAGCGCGATCGCCGCGTGCTCGGCATCGGCGGCGCGCTGGCGGCGATGCTGCTCCTGTACGCGCTGGCCTGGCTTCCGCTGGATCGCGCGCGCGAATCGCTGCGCCTGCAGGCGGCCGCGACCGACGCCAGCCTGCGCTGGATGCAGTCGGCCGCCCCCGAAGTGCAGCGGCTGCGCTCCGGCGGCGCTGGGAGCACCACGCCCGATTCGCGCTCGCTGCTGGCGCGGGTGGATGCCGGCGCGCGTGCGGCTGGCTTGGGTGGCGCGCTGCTGCGGGTCGAGCCGGTCGCCGACGGACAGGTGCGGCTGGTGTTCCAGCAGGCCGGCTTCGATCCGCTGATGAGCTGGCTGGAGAGCTTCGCGCGCAGCGATGGCGTGCGCGTCACCGAATTGAACGTGCAGTCGACTGGCGCCACCGGCCAGGTCGATGCGCGCATTGGTCTTGAGCAGCGGCGTTGAACGCGTTGCCAGCGGGTTTTCTACGGAGTTGCTGATGAAGTTCCTGATTCGTCTGTTCGTGTTCGCCCTGGTACTGCTGCTGATCCTGGGCCTGATCGTGGCCTTTCTGCCGGCATCGGTGGCGCTCGGCTGGATGGAAGGCCGCATGGGCGGGGTCAAGCTGGAGACCGTCAGCGGCAGCGTGTGGAACGGGCGCGCCGAGCAGCTGACGGTGCGCGAGCGCGCGCTCGGCGCGGTCAGCTGGTCGATCAGCCCCTGGGCCCTGCTGTCGCGGCGGCTGGATGCCGATGTCAGCGTCGACGGCCCCGAGCTCAAGGCCGCCGGCTTCGTCAGCATCGACAAGCCCGGCAATCTGCAGCTGCGTGGCATGCAGCTGTCGCTGGAGGCCCAGCGCATGCAGCCGGCGCTGGACATTCCGGCCCTGCAGCTGCGCGGCACGGTCGATTTCGACCTGCGCGAAGTCGTGGTCGTGCAGTACTTCCCGACCCGCATCGAAGGCAGCGCGGTGTGGCGGGATGCTGCGGTGGCCGGCGCCGCCGACGCCCTGCTCGGCGAGATCCGCTCGGAGTTCGCCACCCAGGCCGATGGCAGCATCGCCGGCACGGTGACCGACAGCGGCGGCCCGCTGCAGATCGAAGACGGGCGCTTCTCCGCAGGCATCCGCGGGATCAGCGCCGAAGCCACCCTGCGAGCCCGCAATGACGATGCCGCGGTGTTGCGCGCGCTGCAGCATGTCGGCGAGCTGCAGCCCGACGGCAGCTCGCGCCTGCAGATCAACGGCCAGCTGAAGCGGGTGGGCGGATGAGCCAGCAGCCAACCGCGGAGTTTCTGGACAGCGCGCTCGAGGTCGCGCGACAGGCGGCACGTGCAGCGGCCGAAATCATCAATGCGTACTACCGCGGCCAGTTCGAGGTCATCACCAAAGCCGATGCCTCACCGGTGACCCGAGCCGACGTCGAGAGCGAGCAGGCAATCCGCAAGGTGCTGCTGGCGGCTTATCCCGACCACGCCATCTACGGCGAGGAAGAAGGCCACCACGGCAGCGGCGACTGGCTGTGGCTGGTCGACCCGATCGACGGCACCAAGAGCTTCGTCCGTGGCTACCCGATGTTCAGCACCCAGATCGCGCTGATGCACCGCGGCGAGCTGGTGCTCGGCGTGTCATCGGCGCCAGCGGTCGGCGAGCTGGCCTGGGCGCGCAAGGGCGGTGGTGCCTACCTCGATGGTGTGCCGATCCGCGTCGAGGCAGCGCAGCCGCTGGAGATCAGCGCGATCTCGTTCGGCAACCTCAAGACCCTGGCGGCCGCACCCGGCTGGCAGACCCTGGCCGGCTTCGTGCGCCGCGCAAGCCGCACCCGCGGCTATGGCGACTACTATCACTACCACCTGCTGGCGCGCGGCGGCATCGATCTGGTGATCGAGTCGGACGTGAACATTCTCGACATCGCCGCGCTGGCCGTGATCGTGCGCGAGGCCGGCGGCGTGTTCAGCGATCTCGACGGTGCCGAGCTTTCACTCGCCACCACCACGGTGCTGGCCGGCAATGCTGATTTGCATGCGGAAGCCCGCAGCGCGTTCGCCGGCTGGCGCGGGGCTACGCCATGAGTGAGATCAAGCCCGCACCGGCCTTGCCGATCATCCATTCGGTGCAGGAACTCGACTACGGCGGCCGTTTCCAGGTCGAGCAGATGGAGCTCGAATTCAGCAATGGCGCGCGGCGCCGCTTCGAGCGCACCAAGCCGCGCGGACGCGGCGCGGTGATCGTCGCCGCGATGGCCGATGACGCCACCATCCTGCTGATCCGCGAATACGCTGCCGGCCCGCATCGTTACGAGCTCGGCCTGGTCAAGGGCCGCATCGACCCGGGCGAAGACGCAGTCGCCGCCGCCAATCGCGAGCTCAAGGAAGAAGCAGGATTCGGCGCGCGCAAACTCACCGTGCTGCGTGATCTGACCCTGGCGCCGACTTATTTCACCCACGGCACCACCTTGGTGCTGGCTGAGGATCTCTACCCCGAGCGGCTGCCCGGCGATGAGCCCGAAGAACTCGAAGTGATCCCGTGGAAGCTCGACCGTCTGCACGAGCTGATGTTGCGCGAAGACTGCTCGGAAGGCCGTTCGCTGGCCTCGATGTTCATCGTTCGCGAGCTGATCCAGCGCCGGAGTCTCGCATGAGCGCGCTGCCGGTCGAGGCCCTGCTCGAACTGGCGCGCGAGGCCGGCCGCGCGATCCTGCAGGTGTACGCGCAGGACTTCGAGGTCGCCGCCAAATCCGATCGCAGCCCCTTGACCGAGGCGGACCTTGCTGCACACCGGATCATCGAAGCCGGTCTCGCGCGCCTGGACGAAGTGCTGCCGATGCTGTCGGAGGAATCCGCTCCAGAAGACCTGAGTGAGCGCCGCAGCTGGCAGCGCTATTGGCTGGTCGACCCGCTCGACGGCACCCGCGAGTTCGTCAAGCGCAACGGAGAGTTCACCGTCAATATCGCCCTGATCGAACACGGCGCGCCGAGCTTCGGCGTGGTCTATGCGCCGGTGCTGGATGAACTGTTCTGGGCCGCACGCGGTTTCGGTGCGTTTCTGCGTCAGTCCGACGGCCGCGATGTGCAGCTCAGCGCGCGCAGACCGGCGCCACGGCCGCTGCGGGTGGCGGTGTCGCGCTCGCATCTTGATGCGCGCAGCGCTGGGCTGATCCAACACCTCGATCAGCCCCTGCAGGTGCCGCTGGGCAGCTCGCTGAAGTTCTGTCGGCTGGCCGAAGGTCAGGTCGACCTGTACCCGCGCTTCGGCCCCACCGGCGAGTGGGACACCGCGGCCGGCCAGTGCGTGCTGGAAGCCGCCGGCGGCGCCGTGCTGGACCTCGCCGGTGAGCCGCTGCGCTACAACGCGCGCGACACGCTGATCAATCCCGATTTCATCGCCTTTGGTGACCTCGGCTTGCCTTGGCGGGAGTGGCTGTAGAGGGAGATTCACCCAGTGCCTTTGTATTCACCTGGTGCACCCATGGGCGCGCAGCCAAATGCCCCTCTCCCGTGGGAGAGGGGTTGGGGAGAGGGCGGGGCGAAGCTCGACCGTTCAACACAGGGCTGGAACAGCGGTTCTCGTGGCTCTGAGACTCGGTCCAACACCCGAACCCTCTCCCCCCGGCCCCTCTCCCACGGGAGAGGGGAGCACAGCCAGCAGGCGTAGCGCCACGCAGCCCTCAAGTCGATTCGCTCCAGCGCAAGGAATGCCATGCCCGCACCCATCCCCACCCACGCCGACCCGGTCGAGCGCCTGCGCGCGATCATGGCCCAGCTGCGCAATCCCGATGGCGGCTGCCCTTGGGACTTGAAGCAGGACTTCCGCAGCATTGCCCCGTGCACCATCGAGGAAGCCTACGAGGTCGCCGACGCCATCGACCGCGGCGACTTCGATGAACTGCGCGATGAGCTCGGTGATCTGCTTCTGCAGGTGGTGTTCCACGCCCGCATGGCCGAAGAGGAAGGCCGCTTCGGCTTCGCCGATGTGGCCGAGGCGATCTGCGAAAAGCTCATCCGCCGTCATCCGCATGTTTATGGCGACGCCAGCGCCAGCGAGGCCGATGCTGCGCTCGCCCAGTGGGATGCACAGAAGCGCGCCGAACGCGCCGCGCGCGGTGAGGCCGACCTGAGCGCACTGGCCGGCATCACCCGCGGCCTGCCCGAATGGGCGCGCGCGCTGAAACTGCAAAAGCGCGGTGCTTCGGTCGGCTTCGATTGGCCGGATGCCGAACCGGTGATCGCCAAGCTGCACGAAGAGCTCGACGAAGTGCGCGAGGAACTGGCCAAGGGCCGTGGCCATGAAGCGCTGGAAGACGAGATCGGCGACGTGCTGTTCGTCGCACTGAACCTCGCCCGCAAAGCCAAGGTCGACGCCGGCTCCGCCCTGCGCCGCGCCAACGCCAAGTACGAACGCCGCTTCCGCCGCATGGAGGCGATCGCCGCCGAGCAGGGCCGCAGCCTGGCGGACTTCAGCCTGGCGGAGCAGGAGGCGCTGTGGGGGCTGACCAAGCGCGAGGGGCTGTAGCGGCTTGGGATTCGGGATTCGGGATTCGGGATTCGGGATTCGGGATTCGCAGCGCGGCGCGGCGCGAGGTGGCCTCGCAGGCGTCGCCGCGTCAGCACGCAGGTCGCTGCGCGCGTTGCTCTGGGTGTCGTTCGGCGGCAGGACGCGTATCAGCCATGCCGCGAGTGGCGGCGTCGATGTCACGTTGCGGCCGCTACGGCGTGCCTGAAGGCGGTCGACACCGAGTTCTGCACTCGCCGGGTCGACGCTGCTTGGACACCCGAGGCGCACGAATCGATCCTGTATGCCCGGCCTGCCATGGCACGGCACTTGTAAGGCCAGGCTCGCACCGCGCTCGCTGCAGATCCGCTCCAGCCAGCTCTGCGAATAGATCTGCCAGCGCCACAACCTTCGCGGCTCACGCGAATGATCGATTTGCCCGCGTGATCTCGTCATCGATGCCAAGGCCGGATGCACCGGCTTTGGAGAGCTGCAATGCGCCAGTTTCTGACTGCCCATCTGATGATCCCGATGCTCGCCTTCGCTGCACTGGCCTGCGCCGTCGCGCCGCCGGCTCGCGCGCAGGTGCAGTGGCGTTCCAGCCCGATTGTGTACACCCCGGTGCAGGACATCGTCACCGGCTACACGCCCAACGGCACCGGTTATTACATCAGCCAGGCCTATATCCCCAGCCCGCCGCAGCCCACCGTCGGCCAGCCGTTCTACCTGAGCGTGTTGGCCGCGGGCATCGCGGTGCCCGCGACCGGGCGCTTGGTCGGCCCCTATCTGCAGCTGCCGGCCGGGGTCAGCATCGTCGCCAATGCGGCCACGCCGTTGCGCTGCTTCTACAAGGCGATGGACGGCAGCGGCAGCTATATCGAGTTCACCAATCAGGTCATCACCGACCAGAGCTTCGGCGCCAGCCTGCGCGTCGCCGGCTGCCCGCAGCCTTCACAGCAGGCGCTGCCGATCTTCGCTCTGGGCGACGGCAGCGGCGGCAGCGGGATTCTGATCCAGCGCCGCGATCCGCAGGCCGCGAACTCGCCGCTGTGGCCGATGGGCAGCCAGGCCAGCTACGAGTTTCTGGTGCCGGTCGTAAGCAGCCAGCCGCTGGATGGGTTCAGCGCGGCGACGCGGTTCCGTGCGCCGATCAACTCGATCCAGGGCGACCTCGGCAGCCTGTGGGCGTATCCCGTGCTGCCGCTGCTGGTGCATCCGGCCAGCAGCGGCTCGGGTTCGGCCGACATGCGCGTGAGTTCCCTGCAGTCGGTGACGCCGACCAGTCCGCTGAACCGCCGGGTGGTGGCGCGCTGCCAGAACTTCGGCCCGAGCGCGGCGCAGAACGCCAGCTGCAGCTTCACCCGCCTGCCGCCGAATGCGAGCCAAGGCTGCAGCCCGGCCGGCATCCAGCCCAGCCTGGCGATGAATGCCTTCATCGAATGCTGGGCCGAGTTTCCCGGCAACCCGGATGGCGACACGGTCGAGGTGCTGGCGTCTTCCAGCACGCCGGATCCCACGCCCGGCAACAACGGCGTCGGGGTTTCGCTGCAACCGATGGTCGGCGGGAGCATCTTCGGCAACGGGTTCGAGAACTGAAACCGCTGGCTCGGGTCGGCGTTTGGGGCGGGCTCTGCTAAGCTTCGCGGTCTTTTTCGCGCGTCTCGCAGGTGCCCCCATGTTCGAAGTGAACCCCGTCCGTTACCAGATCGACGACCTGACGCAGCGGCTGGCCCTGCTTCGGGGGTTTCTTTGACTATGACCACAAGGTCGAGCGACTGGAAGAAGTAAGCCGCGAGCTGGAAAGCCCGGACATCTGGAACAAGCCCGAGAACGCGCAGCAGCTCGGCCGCGAGCGCGCCCAGCTTGAGAAAGTGGTGCACGGCATCCGCGACATGAACCAGGCGCTGAAGGACGCCGGCGAGTTTCTCGAACTCGCCGAAATGGAGAACGACGAGGCCACCTTCCACTCGGTCGAGAAAGACGTCGCCGGCCTTGCCACTGCCGTCGAGAAGCTCGAATTCCAGCGCATGTTCTCCGGCAAGATGGACGCCGCGAACGCCTTCGTCGACATCCAGGCCGGCGCCGGCGGCACCGAGGCGCAGGACTGGGCCGAAATGCTGCTGCGCATGTACCTGCGCTGGTGCGAGTCGCGCGGTTGGAAAACCGAACTGATGGAAGTCAGCGGCGGCGACGTGGCTGGCATCAAGTCAGCCACCTTCCGCGTCGAGGGCGACTACGCCTACGGCTGGCTCAAGACCGAAACCGGCGTGCACCGGCTGGTGCGCAAGTCGCCGTTCGATTCCGACAACCGCCGCCACACCAGCTTCACTTCGGTGTTCGTGTCGCCGGAAGTCGATGACAACATCGATATCGAGATCAACCCGGCCGATCTGCGCACCGACGTGTATCGCTCTTCGGGCGCCGGCGGCCAGCACGTCAACAAGACCGAGTCGGCGGTGCGTATCACCCATATCCCGACCAATATCGTGGTGGCCTGCCAGACCGGGCGCAGCCAGCACCAGAACCGCGACACCGCCATGAAAATGTTGGCGGCCAAGCTCTACGAGCTTGAAATCCAGAAGCGCAACGCGGAAAAAGACGCGGTGGAAGCGACCAAGTCCGACATCGGTTGGGGCAGCCAGATCCGCAACTACGTGCTCGACCAAAGCCGCATCAAGGACCTGCGCACCGGCATCGAGCGCTCCGACACGCAGAAGGTGCTGGACGGCGATATCGACGAGTTCGTCGAGGCCAGCTTGAAGTCGGGGCTGGAGGTTGGCGCAAAACGTTCTGATGCGATGTGAGTGGCCGCGTTTCGCGGCCTGTGCGATCGCTGCGTCAGAGCAATCGACAGCATCTGACTAGGGCAGAACCTTTGAAGAATGCCGCAGGAGAGCCCCTCCCCCCTGGTGGGGGAGGGGTTGGGGAGAGGGGGCGGCGTATCGTGAGGCACCCCCTCTCCCCCGGCCCCTCTCCCACCAGGGGAGAGGGGAGAAGTTCGGACTCGATGACAGTTGCAGCACCTCGGAAGATCAAATGAACAAGCAAGACACCCCTCCGACTCAAAGCGTTAGCGGCGCGGGCGTTCAGGACACCAGCAGATTCGGTGAGATGCCTGAGGTCGCTGATGCAAAGGAAAACTTCCTGATCGCCGAGCGCCGCAGCAAGCTGAAAGCACTGCGCGAGGCGGGGCCGGCGTTTCCGAATGATTTCCGCCGGGTCGAGTTCGCCGGTGATTTGCAGGTCGAGTTCGCCGACAAGGATCACTGGACCCCGGAAGCGCTCGCGGCGACCGGCCGTGAAGTCGCGCTCGGCGGCCGTTTGCTGGCCAAGCGGGTGATGGGCAAGGCCAGCTTTGCGCAGATCCAGGACGAGTCCGGCGGGCTTCAGCTGTACCTGACCCGCGACGGCATCGGCGAGGCCGCCTATGCCGCATTCAAGGCGATGGACATCGGCGATATCGTCGGCGTGGCCGGCGGCTTGACCCGCACCCGCACCGGTGAGCTCTCGGTCGATGTGAAGTCGCTGCGCCTGCTGACCAAGGCGCTGCGCCCACTGCCGGACAAGTTCCACGGCATGACAGACGTCGAGCAGCGCTATCGCCAGCGCTACGTCGACCTGATCGTCAACCCGGAAGCCCGCGCGGTGTTCGTGCAGCGCTCGCAGATCATCCGCGCGATGCGCAGCTGGCTGGACGCGCGGCGCTTCCTCGAAGTCGAAACGCCGATGATGCATTACATCCCCGGCGGCGCCACGGCCAAGCCCTTCACCACCCACCACAACGCACTCGACCTGCAGCTGTATCTGCGCGTTGCGCCCGAGCTGTATCTGAAGCGCCTGGTGGTCGGTGGGCTGGAGCGCGTCTACGAGATCAACCGCAACTTCCGCAACGAGGGCGTGAGCACCCGCCACAACCCCGAGTTCACGATGCTCGAGCTGTACGAGGCCTATGCCACGTACCACGAGATCATGGACCTCACCGAACAGGTGATCCGCCACTGCGCGATCGAGGTGTTCGGCACGCCGGTGCGCGAATGGGAAGGCGCGACCATCGACCTCGGCCCGGATTTCCGTCGCTGGCGGATGGACGAAGCCGTGCGCCACTTCAACCCGGAGATCACCGCCGCCGACTGCCGTGATCGCGAGTCGCTGGCTGCGCATTGCGCGCGCTTGGGCGTGCCCGTCAAGAAGGGCTACGGCTGGGGCAAGCTGCTGCTGGAGATCTTCGAGAAGACGGTCGAATCCCAGCTGATCCAGCCGACCTTCATCACCCACCACCCGGTTGAAGTGAGCCCGCTGGCGCGCGAGAGCGACAGCGAGCCGGGCATTACCGAGCGCTTCGAGCTGTTCATCAATGGTCGCGAACTGGCCAATGGCTTCAGCGAGTTGAACGACGCCGAGGACCAGGCCGCACGCTTCATGGCCCAGGTCGAGCAGAAGGAAGGCGGCGACGACGAGGCCATGCACTTCGATGCCGACTATATCCGCGCGCTGGAGTACGGCATGGCACCGACCGGTGGCCTGGGCATCGGCATCGACCGTCTGGTGATGCTGTTGACCGACAGCGCCTCGATTCGCGATGTGCTGCTGTTCCCGTACATGCGGCCGGTCCACGACTGAAGCTGTGCGGGGCGCTGATCCGGCGCCTCCACGACTGGAGTTGCAGCGCGGGGCGCTGATCGCGCGCCTCCACAACTCGAGTTGCGGCGCGGGGCGCTGATCGCGCGCCCTGCCGGGCACGGGCGTTGATGTCGACGCCAGCGAGCGCGGCGCTGCAGTCGCCGCCGCGCATCGGCGAGAATGCCGGCCATGAACGCACTGCCTCCGTTGAATCTCTGGCGCCCTGAGGGGGCGGCATCTGTCCAGCTCGGCCTTGATGCATCCGGCCGGGTCGCATCGCTGAATGCGGTCGAGCCGGACAGCGCGCTGCCCTGGGCGGTTCCCGGCGTTGCCAACCTGCATTCGCATGCGTTCCAGCGCGCGATGGCCGGGCGCGCCGAGCGGCGGCTGAATCCGCAGGACAGCTTCTGGACCTGGCGCGAAACCATGTACGCGCTGGCAGCGCGCTTTGATCCCGACACGCTGCGCGCCGTCGCGACCCAGCTGTACGCCGAGATGCTTGAGGCCGGCTACACACGGGTCTGCGAGTTCCACTATCTGCACCACGCGCCCGATGGCCGGCCCTATGCCGAACCGGCGGCGATGTCCTTGGCCTTGATCGACGCAGCGCGTGCGGCCGGCATCGGCATCACCCTGCTGCCGGTGCTGTACATGCAGGGCGGATTCGATGCGCGGCCGCTGAGCGCGCGCCAGCAGCGTTTCGGTCACAGCGTTGAGGCCTTCCTGCAGCTGCTGGAGCGCCTGCGCCGCGAAGGCGGTGAGGACGTGCGGATCGGCTGCGCGCTGCACAGTCTGCGTGCGGTGCCGCCGACTGCGATGTGTGAGCTGTTGGGCGCACTGCCGGCCGAGTGCCGAATCCATATCCATATCGCCGAACAGACCGGCGAGGTCGACGAATGCCTGAAACTGCGCGGCGCACGGCCGGTGCAATGGCTGTACGCGAATGCCGACATCGATACGCGTTGGACCCTGGTGCACGCGACCCATGTCGATGCGGCTGAAGTCAGGGCGATGGCGCGCAGCGGCGCGACGGTGGCGATCTGCCCGAGCACCGAAGGCAATCTCGGCGACGGCTTCTTTCCACTGCCCGAGTTCATGGCCGCCGGCGGACGCTTTGGCATTGGCACCGATTCGCATGTATCGGTTGGGCTGACCGAGGAACTGCGTTGGCTGGAGTACGGCCAGCGCCTGCTGCATCGGCAGCGCACGCTGGCGGTGGATGCCCGCACATCCTCGGTGGGCGAAAGCCTGCTGGCGGCGTCGACCCAGGCCGGCGCCGACTCGGCCGGGCAGGGCAGTGCCGATGCGAACGGCGTGCTGACACTGGGCGCACAGGCCGATGTGGTGAGCCTGCAGCGCGCGCATCCGGCGCTGTACGGCGCCGCTTCGAGCGACGTCATCGACCGCTGGATCTTCGCCAGCAATCGCCCGGCGGTGGATCGGGTGTGGGTGAGTGGTTGGCTGCGGGTTGAGCAGGGCCAACATCTGCAGCGCGCGGCGATCGAGGCGGACTATGCGCGCGCGCTGTCGGTGCTGCTGGCGGATTGAGCGGATGCAGCGAGACCGCCGCGCGATTCATGCGACCGATTGCAGCGCGATGCTCTAATCGCCGCGCCATACGTGGGACTGCCTGCCGCGAAAAGCGCCATGCGCTTGCGTGGCGTGCTTTACCGGCGCGCGGTCTGTCCGAAGCGCTCAAGCTTCGTCATGCAGGCTCAATCGCGCCGATGTAATCCCGCCATCACTTACAGGAGTTCGCCGATGATCTGGTCGCTGCTGGCCGACCTGGTTCTGTTCACCCACGTACTGACCGTGGTGTTCGTGGTGCTGGGCCTGGCGCTGATCGTTATCGGCAATCTGCGCGGCTGGCGCTTCGTCAATGCCTGGTGGTTTCGGCTGACCCATCTCGCCACCATCGGCGTGGTGGTGGCGCAGAGCTGGCTGGGCATGACCTGCCCGCTGACCACCCTGGAGCTGTGGCTGCGCGCGCAAGCCGGCGAGGCCACCTATGCCGGCGGTTTCATCGAGCACTGGCTGAGCCGCCTGCTGTATTTCAATGCCCCGCCGTGGGTATTCGTGCTTGCGTACAGCGTGTTTGGCGCGATGGTGCTCGCTGCCTGGTGGCGCTGGCCGCCGCGACGCTGAGAGTGCAGCAGGGCGCGGCGGATGCGCTGTCCTTATGCGTGGAACAGGCGCGAAGTACGCATGGCCTGCATCGAAACCCGCCAGTGATGTCCGTGCTGTCCCACCCGACGAGCAAGCCTTCGCTGACGACAGAGGACTTTCAATCCTCCACCGTCAGCGATCGTTCCGCACGCTTCAGGGCTCACCCACCTGCAGCCGCGCCGGCAGCGCCTCGCCGATGGCGCGGCGTTCCGGCCGGAACATGTCTTCGACAAATGGCGGCGGCACCACGTAGTCGCCGGGGCTGACCGCGCGCACCAGGTAGAACAAGCGCGCCTGCTGGCCGGGCCACAGGCTCAATGCAGCCACGAAGCGGTCGTCGCGGTATTCCTGGTACTTGATGTCGGCCTGCCAGGCGCGCTCGCTCAATGCGAGGCCGTCGATCACGATGCTGCCGATCCGGTTGGGGTCGCCCAGATCAAGATTTTCGGCCTCCAGTCCGCCGGGCAGCAGATCGACCAGGAGTGCTTCGCGCAGCTGCTCGTCGGATTGCACGGTCAGCCGCACGATCAGGCTGTCGCCTTCGCTCAGCGGCTCGCCGGTGTAGAGCGTGCCGTCGGGCAGATAGTACTGCCGCTGCACCATCAGCCCGTCCTGGGTCGGCTTGGGCGCTTCTCGACGGAAGCCGACTAGGTCTTCAACGACATGGATCGGTCCGCTGCCCTCGGGCGCCAGGCTGACGCCGCCGCGCAGCTGCTCGGGCTCGAAACGCAGGCTGTGGATCAAGGCCGGCGTGCGGGCTTCGGTGCTGCCGCCCTGCTGCACGCTCAGGCCGAGCACGTCATCGCCTTCGCTGAGCACCAGGGTGCCGAGCCGGAACAGTGCGGCCTGCTCCTGAGTGCTGAACCAGCGCTGCGGGCCGCGACCGTCGATCTGCCGCACCAGCCCGATCAGGGCTTCGTCGGTGCTGGCATCGTTGAGGCCGTGGCTGCGCAGTAGCACCTGGATCAGCGCGGCGTCGCGCACCTCGGAGCCGTAGTCGCCCAGGTAGTCCGGGCGCGGAGTGGTCAATGCTTCGGCCGCTTCCAGCGCCTGTTGCGCGCGCGGGGCATCGCCCTGCAGCTTCAGCGCCACCGCCAGGTGCACCAGGGGCAGGGCGGTCAGGCTCTGGCCGCGCTCGTTGTCGAACAGGGTGCGCAGGGTGCCGAGCGGTGCGCGATTGACCCGCGCCAGCACATAGCCGGCGTAGGCGCGGGCGGCGAAGCGCAGGTGGTTGGCGTGGTCGTAGTTGTAATAGCCATCGCCGCCGGTCAGCAGATCTTCCGACAGGCGCTTCAGCGCGGCTTCGAGCACGGCTTCGGGGATCGACTCGCCCTGTTCGCGGGCGCTCAACAGCAGGTCGGCGACATACGGCGTGAGCATCGGCTGTGCCTCGCCATCGCCCGGCCAGAAACTGAAGTGGCCGGTGCTGACCTGCATCGCGGACAGCCGCGCGAGGCCCGCAGTGATCGCGTCACGCCGCTCGGGTTCGGCCATCGGCGTGACCGGCACGCGTTTGCCGGCCTCGGTGCCCAACCACAGCAGCGGCCACAGCCGACTGCTGGTCTGTTCAAGGCAGCCATACGGATAGCTGATCAAGCCGCGCAGGCTGTCGGCGAAGGGCAGCGGCGGGCGGCGGCTCAGGCTGACCTGCAGGCTGCTGCTGTCGATCTCCAGCGGGGCGAGATCGCTGGCGTCGTAGCGCAGTGTTTCGGCGTTCTGCAGCACGCGCACGCGGCTGATGCGCTCAGCCGGCCAGCCCGGGCGGATCAACAGCTCGAATTCGCGGCGAAGACTGCTGCCCGCGGCTTCCGCGCTGACGCTGAACTTGGCCGCCGAATTGCCGGGCAGGGCCAACAGATCGAACGTGAGCGTGCGACGCGCGCCGTCGGCAAGCTCGACCTGCTGGCGGCCGCCGCTGATCCGCAGCGGACCGTCGCTGTCGGCACTCACGGTGTAGGTCTGCGCCGCGCCGCTCAGGTTCTGCAGATCCACACTCAGGCTGGCGCGGTCGCCCGGTGCCATCACCCGCGGCGTACTGACTTCGAGCACCAGCGGTGCGCGCACGATCACTTCGTCCTCGGCCTGGCCATAGCGCTGCGCCGCAAACGCCAGCGCCGCGACGCGCAGGGCGCCGTTGAAATCCGGCGCGGTGAAGCTCACCGTCGCGCGGCCCTGGGCATCGAACGCGACCGGGCCGGAGTGCAGGGCGACGGTCTGCACCTTGGCCGTCGGGCGACGTGCCTGCGGCAGGTTGGGCAGGGCAGCGTCGCCGCCGAAGCGCAGGCGCGCACGCTGGCCTTCGAAGCGCTCGATCACTCGGCCGTACAGGTCCCAGGACTCGATCGAGAATCCGCGCCGGGCCAGGAAGTGGGTGATCGGATCCGGCAGCGGGTAGCGGGTCAGGCTGAGGATGCCCTGGTCGACCGCATCGACCGTGACTTGCGCGGTTTCACCGGCGAGGTCGTCGGCCTGCACGCGGATCTCGATCTGCTCGCCCGGGCGCACCGGCGTGTCTGAGGCCTCGACCTTGAGCGCGATCCGGCGCTCCTCGCGCGCCATCGGCACGTGCACCACGCCGAGGGCGCGGTTCGGGCCGGGCTGGTCGGCCAGCTGACCCGGTCGCAGCACCAGCACGGTGATGTAGACATCGTGGCGGTTGAACGCTTCGCTGACCGGAATCTGCACCTTCGCGCCGGGGCGGATCTCGACCGGCTGGCTGTACAGCAGCTGGTCGCTTTCCACCAGCAGCACACCCGGGCCCTCGTAGGGCGCGGTCAGGGTGAGCTCCAGCATGTCGCCGACGCGGTAGCTCGGTTTGTCCAGCGCCAGCTTGACCTTGTCGGGGCGGGCATCGAGCCCGCGGTTGTCGTCTTCCCAGCTCCAGCCGGCGAAGAAGGGCAGGCGAGTGGTCAGGCCGGTGGCGGGATCGCGCACTTCCACGCGGTACTCGCCCCATTCGACTGCAAAGTTCAGCGGCGTACGGGTTGCACCGTCGAAGTCGACGCTGCGCTTTTCGACGACTTCGAATCGGCTGCTGTAGTCGGTCTTCCAGCCGCTGCCGTCGACCCAGCTCCAGTGCAGATCGCGCAGCTCGCGGATCAGGCTGACTTCGAGCCCCTGTGCGGCATGCAGGCCGCCATCGACATCGCTGCGCACCAGCTCGAAGCCGACCGTGGTGTTGGCGCCAGCGCCGTCTTTGAGCTCGAACAGCGGACGCAGGCCGACCAGCTGCGGCGCCGGCCACACGCTGCGCACCAGGCTGCGGCGGATCGCGCGGCCGCCGGATTCGAACAGGCTGCCGTTGACGATCAGCTGCAGCGGGCTCTGGGTGATCGCACCGTCCTTCAGCAGCTCGATGTCCTGGCTGCTGCGGCCGTCGGCATCGAGCTCGATGTCGAGAATTTCGGCGACTGCCGGCAGCTCCAGGGTCGGGTCACCGAAGCGATAGCCCTGCAGGCTGGGCACGGCCTCGCTGTCGACGCGATAGGCCAGTTCGGCGCTGAAGCGGCTGGCGCTGGCCGGGGCGCCGTAAAGATAGGCGCCTTCGACCGTCATCGGCAGGTTCTGGCCCGGCGTCAGCGGCGCGGTGTCGCTGCTCAGGGTCAGCTTCATCCGCTCGGGCAGAAACTCCTCGACCCGGAAACTGAAGGCACCGACCGGGGTTTTGTCGTCCGGCGCCAGTCGATACTCGACCCGCCAGCGGCCGGTGCGGGCGTCCTCGCGGATCGGCTCTTCCAACGCGAAATAGCCCAGCGCCTGCGGCTCCAGCTTCTGCTGGCTCAGCCGACGGCCGTCCGGCTGCAGCAGATCGGCGTACAGCGGCTGCGCCTGATCGAGCGCGCGGCCGTCGAAGTCGCGCAGCAGGGCCGAGACCTTCAGCGTTTCGCCGGGGCGGTAGAGATCACGTCCCGACCAGGCGAAGGCGTCGATGGCAGTGTGGCGGCGGCCGCCGACTTCGAAATCGGCCAGGTCCAGCGCTGGCTGGCGGAACGGGATCAACGCGATTTCGGCATCACGACGCGCGACCAGCACGTCCTGCGGCCGCGGCGTGTGTTCGAGGCTGGCATCGCCATCGCCATTGGTGGCGGCTTCAGCGACCACGCGGCCGGTGTCGTCGATCACCTCGATGCGCACGCCATTGCGGGCGACGCCGCTGTCCAGCGAAGCCGCATGCACCCACAGCTTTCCCGCGTGCAGTCGCGCATGCAGGCCGATGTCGGTGACGAAGAAGAAGGTGGTCTGGTACTGGCCCTGGAAATCACCGGGGCGGCGCAGCACCGCGAAGTACAGCCCGGCCTCGCGCAGCTCGGGCACGGTGTTGACCGGCAGAAAGCTGACCGTGCGCTCGTTCGGGCGGCTGCTCAGCACGAAGCGGTTGGAATACACCGAGTCGGCGATGTTCGACAGCGTGCCCAGATCCCACCAGCCGCGCTGGCCGGCACGCTGGTAGTTGGCGAAGAAGTTGGAGTACTCGGCGGCGCGCACACGCAGGAACTCGACGTCGACCTCGGCCACATTCACCGCCACCACCGGCAGGCCATCGGTATTGCGCGCCGGCAGCACGCTGCCCTGGCTGGCGAAGCCGACCTGCGGCGGCAGTGCGCCGGAGTGGATTTCCTTCTCGATGTCCTGGCCCAGGCTGTCGCCGGCTGAGGCGGTAAGCCGACCCTGGATGCGCACGGTGTAGCTGCGGTCGGCCTCGATGTACGGATAGCGCAGACGGGTGCGATCGGGGTCCAGGGTCCAGCCGCTGCTGCCGGCGGCGCCATCCGGGCCGGTCACGCTGAGGATCTCGTCGAAGGGCTGGGTGACCGCCAGCGGCTGCGAGAACTCCAGCACCAGGGCGGGCCGGCCATCGAAGCGCTCGGCACCCCAGCGCGACAGGCCAAAGCCCTGCACGCTGGCGGACTCAAGCTCCGGCGTCGCCGGGACGGCCGGAGGTGGCGCTGCATCACGGCCGCAGGCACCGAGTGCGAGCGTGATCACCGCCGCCAGCGCACATGCCATCCACGCGTTCGCACGCACACTGTTCATTGGTTTTTGGTCCAGCCCGTCGGGGCATCGAGTATAGGTCACTGATGCAACTACCCACCCCGCGAACCCTGCGTCGCTTGATCCTTGTGCTGGGTGATCAACTCGATCGCGACAGCGCCGTGTTCGATGAGTTCGACCCCGCGCAGGACGCCGTGTGGATGGCCGAGGTGGCTGAGGAATCCACCCATGTCTGGTCGCACAAGGCGCGCATCGCGGTGTTTCTGGCCGGCATGCGTCACTTCGCCGCGGATCAGCGCGCCCACGGCCGCTGCGTGCTGTATCGACAGCTCGATGCGCACGGCGCGCCCGATCTTGCCAGCGCCTTGCGCGAGGACGTCGCCGCACTCGAACCCCGCGAACTGGTGTGGGTGCGGCCAGGCGACTGGCGCGTTTGGCAGTCCTTGCTCGGCGTAGCGCAGGTCGCGGGTGTCGCCGTGCTGGAGCGCCCTGATCGCCATTTCCTGTGTTCGATCGACGACTACGCCGGCTGGGCGGCCGGCAAGAAGGAACTGCGGCTGGAGTTCTTCTATCGCTGGATGCGTCAGCGCCTCGATCTGCTGATGGACGGCAAGCAGCCGGCCGGCGGGCAGTGGAACTTTGATGCCGACAACCGCGACAGCTTCGATGCGCGCGGGCCAGGCCTGCTGCCCGCGCCACAACGCTTCCAACCCGATCCGATCACCCGCGAAGTGCTGGCCCTGGTCGAGTCGCGCTTCGCGTCGCATCCCGGCGCGCTGGCCGATTTCGACTGGCCGCTGACGCCGGCCCAGGCCGAAACCGCCCTGGTCGATTTCATCGATCAGCGTTTGCTTCTGTTCGGCCGCTATCAGGATGCGATGTGGACGCAGCAGCCCTGGCTGTATCACTCGCGGCTGTCGGTGGCGCTGAACCTGAAGCTGATCACGCCCAAACGGGTGATCGACGCCGCCATCGACGCCTGGCAGGCCGGCCGCGCGCCGCTGGCGGCAGTGGAGGGCTTCGTCCGCCAGATTCTCGGCTGGCGCGAGTACGTGCGCGGCCTGTACTGGCTGCGCATGCCGGGCTATCTGGATGACAACGCGCTCGGCGCCGAGCAGCCCTTGCCGGCGTTCTACTGGAGCGGCGACACCGACATGGCCTGCCTGAAAGACGCGATCGGCCAGACCCTGCGCTACGGCTACGCCCACCATATCCAGCGGCTGATGGTGACGGGTCTGTTCGCGCTGATGCTGGGCGTGCGGCCGCGCGAGGTGCATGAATGGTATCTGGCGATCTACGTCGATGCGGTCGAGTGGGTCGAACTGCCGAACGTGCTGGGCATGAGCCAGTTCGCCGACGGCGGTGTGATGGCCAGCAAGCCCTACTGCGCTTCGGGCAAGTACATCCAGCGCATGGGCAACTATTGCAGTGGCTGCCGCTACAAACCCGAGCTGGCGGTCGGCCCCAAGGCCTGCCCGTTCACCACCCTGTACTGGGATTTTCTGCAGCGGCACCAGGCGCGCTTCGCCAAGCACCCGCGGGCCGCCCTGCAGTGGCGCAGCCTGGAACGCCTGTCTGCCGAGCAGCGCGCGGCCATTGCCGAGCAGGCACAGCAGTTGCGAGAGGTTTTCGCGGCTGATTCGGCGGCGGCTGCGTCACTCTCGGTGGAAGCGGCGCGCGGGTAAGCGCAGCTCAGCCCTTGGTCGCTTTGCCGGAAGTGCAGGGCGCCTCGTATGATCGGGGGTGCAGCCGCCGCCGCGTTGCGTCCTGGAGCCCGAGCCTGTGAGAACGTCGAACGCCGCAGCGAGGGGCGCGCCGGGTGTTCATGGCCGCAAGCTCACGGTCGTGTGGGCGCTGCGTCTGCTCGCGCTGATGACGGCATTCGCCGCAACGCTGCCCGCTGTCGCGGAGGTTGAGGTCGAGGCCAAGCTCGAGCGCAGCACCGCACTGTTCGAGCGCGTCGGCGATCATCAGCGGATTCCCGATGGCGTGGTTACCGCGCTCGCGCAGGACGCCGAAGGTTTCGTGTGGATCGGTACTACCGAGGCGCTGATCCGCTTCGATGGCTACCGGTTCAAGAGCTATCGCCATGACCCCGCCGATCCGGGCAGCCTGCCGGGCAGCCGCATCGAGAGCCTGCTGGCGGCAAGCGACGGTCGTTTGTGGGTGGGCACGTATTCCAGCGGGATCGCGGTGTACGACGCCAGCACCGATCAGTTCGCCGCGATTGAATCGCGGATCGATCCGACCGATGCACCGCGGGTGCCGGCAGCGGCCTCGATCCGCGCGCTGACCGAAACGCCGGATGGCGCGATCTGGATTGGCACCACCGGTCGAGGTCTGCTGCGGGTGGACCCGGATGGCAGCACCCGCGTCTACAGCGCGCAGGACAGCGCCTACGGTCTGATCGACGATCGCATCTCGGCGCTGGCGGTCGATGCGCATGGCTGCCTCTGGGTTGGCAGCTGGAACGGTCTGGTCCGGCTGCGGCCGGGCGCCGAACGCTTCGAGCGCGTGCTTTCCGACCCGGACGACCCGGAGAGTTTCTACGACACCGCCGTTCGCGGAATCTACGCCGCCAGCGATGGCGCGCTGTGGGTCAGCTCGCAGCAGGGCCAGATGGCTCGCGTGCCGGCCGCCTTTCTGGATGCACCGGGTTTGCCGCAGCCACAGCAGGTGCAGCGCTGGCGCGGGGTCGGCATGAACAGCGCGGTCGAGCCGGGCGACGGCAGCCTGTGGATCGCCCACTACCGCGGCATCGACATCTACGGCCTGGACGGACAGCTGCGGCAGACCGTGCGCCACCGCGTGACCGAGCCGCTGAGCCTCGCCGATGCCGGCGTGCGCACCCTGCTGCGCGATCGATCCGGTTGGCTCTGGGTTGGCACCTTCGGCGGCGGCCTGCAGCGGACCCATCCGCTCGCGGGTGCGCTCAGCGCTCGTCGCTACGATGCCGAACGGGATGCGCCGCTTCGCCAGCTCAGCGTTTCCAGCATGGCCCCGACGCCGGATGGCGGGTTGTGGATTGGCGCCGACCGCAATGGTGCGGCGCGCCTCGATGCTCAGCTGCGCATCCGCGAATTCATCGCCGCCGAGGCGGACACCAACGGCGGCTTGAACGGCACCATGATCCAGGGCCTGGCGCTGGCCGCAGATCAGACCCTGTGGGTTGCGACCGAGCGCGGCCTCAATCGGCGCCAACCGGGCGAAACGGACTTCGAGCTGGTGACCGATCCCTCGTTCATCGAGGGCAAGGTGGTGCGTCGACTGTGGCCGGGCAGCGCGGGCGAGCTGTGGATCGCCTCCGGTGACGGCCTGTTTCTGCGTGATGTCAGCGGCCAGGTGCGTCGCTTCGCGACCGCCGCCGGCGCCACCGTGGGTGGTTCGGTGAATGCGCTGTCCTTCGATGCCGACGGCGGCTGGGTCGGCGGCAGCTCCGGCTTGTTCCGGCTGGATGCGCAGCGCCAGGCGCTGACGCCGGTGGCGATCGAGGTCGATGGACGGCGGGTGCAGGCCGATGTGCTGGGTTTGTTGGTGGATCAGCGCGGTCAGCTGTGGGTGGACGGCGGCGGCCTGCTGCGGCTGCGGGAATTAGCCGATGGCGTCGCCCGCTTCGAGGCGATCAGCGCGCGTTTCGGCTACGCCGGAATCGCGTTTGGCGCCAACCTGATGGAAGACGCGCAAGGCCGGATCTGGAGCCACCGCTTCATGTTCGATCCAGCCGCCGATGTTCTGCATCGACTGGGCCGCGCGGAAGGCGCGCTGGCCGGCACTGGCTGGTTTCGCGCGCATGCGCGCTTGGCCGATGGACGGATGGTGTTCGGCGCCACCGAGGGCCTGCTGGTGGTCCAGCCCGAGCGGTTCGAGCCTTGGACCTTCGAGCCGCCGATTGTGGTGACCGCGCTGCGCATCAATGGCGAAGAGCGCCGGCTGGGGCCTCGCGCCAGCGAGGTCGTGCTGCAGCCCGACGAGAGCAGCTTCGCGGTCGAGTTTGCTGCGCTCGACTACTCGGCGCCGGACCTGCTGCAGTACCGATACCGCCTGCAGGGCCGCAGCGCCGACTGGGTCGCGGTGGATGCGACCGCGCGCAGTGCTGCGTTCGGCGGGCTGTGGCCGGGTGACTACCTGCTGCAGGTGCAGGCCAGCAACCGTAGCGGTCGTTTCAGCAGCCAGACCCTGGAGCTGCCGATCGTGGTGGTGCCGCGCTGGTGGCAGACTTCGGCCGCGCTTGCTCTGGCGCTGGTCATCATCGGTGTGCTGGTCGAGCTGATCGTGCGCCTGCGCCGTCGCCGGCTGGAGGCGGCCAAGCTGCAGCTGGAGGCCGAAGTGCAGGCGCGCACGCTTGAGCTCAGCAGGCTGTCGGCCGAGCTGGAGCGGCGCACCGCGGAGTCCGAGCAGGCACGGCTGATCGACCCGCTGACCGGCCTGCGCAATCACCGCTTCGCGATGCGCGAGATGCCGAAAGAAGTCGCACAGGCGCTGCGGCGGCTGCAGGGGCGCGAGGAATCGGCGCGCAGACCCGGCGCCGGGCTGGTTCTGTTCCGGCTGCAGCTGGATGGCTATGTGCCGTTCGTGATCGCGCACGGCGCCAACGCCGGTGAGCCGCTGTTGCGCCAGTTCGCCGATCGGATGCGCGAGGTGTTCCGGCCGTCCGACAGCTTGATCCGCTGGGGTGGCGAGGAGTTCCTGGTGCTGGCCCGCGAAATCGATCGCGAAGCGGCGGCCGATCTGGCCGCGCAGCTGTGCGCGCGAGTTTCGGCGGAGACGTTCTCGGTCACCCCGGGCGGATCGGTGGAGATGACGGCGAGTGTCGGGTTCGCGCCGTTCCCGCTGCTGGCGACCGAGCCCTTCATGGCGACCTGGGAAGATGTTGTCGAATTGGCCGACCGCGTGCTGCGTCTGGTCCAGCGGGTGCAGCCGGACGCCTGGGCAGGGCTGTACCCGGAGCGCAGCAACGCGACCGCCTTGCGCAGCGTCGACTGGCTGGATCCGGCGCTGATCGAGCGCGGTGGCGTGCGTCTGCTCAGCAGTATCGCGACCGAAGTTCTGTGCTCGGCGCTGAGCGAAAGCACAACCTCGCGTTGAGGTGCTGCAGCGCATGCGCGACAGTGGCGGGCAGCTGATCGCAGCGCGCGCTGCGGCAGAATTCCGTCGCCGCCCGCGCAGGTGGGTTTTGCCGCTCGCTTGTCCGGACAGAGGTTCCGTATCATCAGCGGCCTTGAAATCAGCGCCCCGGGTGCAGATGCGCGCCACTGCCCGACACCATCGCTACCTGCAAGCACTGTTGTGCCCTGTGCTGTGGGTGTTGTCGAGCTCGACCGGTGCAGGTGTTGCTGCGGCTACCGTGCAGCCGGCGCGCGCGCCCTACGTGTTCGAGCGCGTCGGCGACATCGAGCAGGTGCCGGATGGCGTGATCACCGCGTTGACGCAGGATGGTCAAGGCCTGCTCTGGATCGGAACCACCGACGGTCTGGTGCGCTTTGACGGCTATCGTTTCCGGCGCTATGCGCATGACCGCGCCGACAGCGGCAGCCTGCCGGGCAATCGGATCCAGGCGCTGCTCGCCGCGCGCGACGGTCGTTTATGGGTCGGCACGCACTCGAATGGAGTGGCGGTGTACGACGCTGTCAGCGATCGCTTCGAGCGCTTCGACACCGCGCAGGGCGCGCAGCAGCCCCTGCCGGCCGGTGGGGTGCGCGCCCTGGCCGAAACCCCGGACGGCGCGATCTGGGTCGGCACCACCGGCAGCGGTCTGGTCCGCATCGATCGCACCGGCACGGTGCAGGAGTTCCGCGCGGACGGCGATGAAACCGGCCTGTTGGATGACCGCATCTCGGCGCTGGCGGTGGATGCTGGCGGCAGCCTGTGGATCGGCAGCTGGCAGGGCCTGAGCCGACGCCGCCCGGCCAGCGGCGTATTCGAGCGCGTGCTGTCGGATCCGGGCGACCCGGACGGGTTTGCCAACACCACCATTCGAGGCATCCACGTCGCCAGCGATGGCGCGGTCTGGGTGGGCGCGCAGCAGGGCCAGATGGCGCGGCTGCCAGTGGAGTTGCTGGGACGCGTGCAGCCGCCACAGGCCAGCGAGGTGCAGCGCTGGCGCGGCAACGGCATGAATGCGGCGATCTAGCCCGAACCGGGTCGGTTGTGGATCGCCCATGCACGCGGGATCGATGTGTTCGACGCCACCACGGCGCAGCCGATCGAGCAACTTCGTCACCGCGCGGTCGACCCGCTCAGCCTGGCCAATGCCGAAGTGCGTGATCTGCTGATCGACCGCGCCGGCTGGGTCTGGGCCGGCACCTTCGGCGGGGGTCTGCAGCGGATCAACCCCCGCCCGCCGGGGCTGCAGTCGCGGCGTTTTGATCCGCTCCAGGATGCCCCGCTGACCCAACTCAGTGCCTTGACCCTGAGCGCGGCCGCCGACGGCGGGCTGTGGGTCGGTGTGGCCCAGAACGGCGTGGTGCGGATGGCGCCTGACTTGAGCATTCGTGAGTTTCTGCGCAGCGATGATCCCGCCCAGGGCGAGCTGTCCGGGCAGCAGCCGTCTGGCCTGGTGGAAGCGGCTGACGGCACGCTGTGGGTGGCCACCGAGCGCGGCCTGTACCGTCGAGCGCTTGGCGCCAGCAGCTTCGAACTGGTGTCCGGGCCGGATTTTCTCCAAGGTGCGGCGGTGCGCAGGCTGTGGGCCGGCAGCGCCGGTGAACTCTGGATAGCAACCGGCGACGGCCTGTTCCGGCGCGCTGCCGATGGCCGCGTCAAGCGCCTGGCCAACAGCAGCGGTCAGCGTGTCGGCGGCCCGATCAATGCGCTGGCGCTGCAGCCCGACGGTGGCTGGGTCGGCGGCAGTGCCGGGTTGTTCCGGCTGGATGCGGAGCGCGCCGCGCTGATCCCGGTCGAGCGCGAGGTGGCCGGCCAGCCCTTGCGCGCCGATGTGCTGGGTCTGCTGGTGGATCGGCAGGGCCAGCTGTGGGTGGACGCCGATGGCCTGCACCGGGTGGTTGATGATCTCGGCAGCCGCGTCCGTTTGGATGCGATCAGCGCGCGCCACGGCTTCGTCGATGTCGCCTTCGGCGCCAACCTGCTGGACGACTCGGACGGGCGGATCTGGTCGCACCGCTTCATGTACGACCCGCAGGGCGATGCCCTGCATCGGCTCGGCCGCGCCGAAGGCGCCAATGCCGGCACCGGCTGGTTTCGCGCGTTTGCACCCTTGCCGGATGGTCGGCTGGTGTTCGGTGCTACCGAAGGTTTGCTGGTCATCAACCCGGATCGTTTCGAGCCCTGGACCTTCGAGCCGCCGCTGGTCTTTACCGAGCTGCGCGTCGACGGCGAGCCGCGCCCGCTGGGGCCGCTCGCCGACAGCCTGCAGCTGCGGCCGGGCGAGCGCAGTTTTGCACTTGAATTCGCCGCGCTCGATTTCAGCGCCCCCGAGTTGCTGCAGTACCGCTATCGCGTTGAGGGTCGCGACACCGACTGGGTCGAGGTCGATGCGGATTCGCGGGTCGCCAATGTCGGTGGATTGTGGCCGGGGGACTACCGGCTGCAGGTGCAGGGCAGCAACCGCAGCGGCAGGTTCAGCAGCCAGACTCTGGAGCTGCCGGTGCGGGTCCTGCCGCTGTGGTGGCAGACGCCGCTGGCGATGGTACTGGGGCTGCTGCTGTTGATCGGTTTGACCGCCGTGCTGGTGGTCTGGCGCGAGCGCCGCCTGCAGTGGGCGAAGTCGCGGCTGGAGGCCGACGTGCAGGCGCGCACCCGTGATCTGCGCGCGCTGTCGGCCGAGCTGCAGCGCAAGAACCGCGACTTCGAGGAAGCCAGCCTGACCGATCCGTTGACCGGCCTGCGCAATCGCCGCTTTGCCATGCAGGAGATGCCCAAAGAGGTCGCGCTGTGTCTGCGACGGATCGAAGCACGCGAACCGGCGGCGGCCGGGCACAACGATCTGGTGCTGTTCCTGATCGACTTCGATCACTTCAAACTGATCAATGACCGCTATGGCCACGCCGGCGGTGATGCAGTGCTGTGCCAGTTCGCCGAACGCCTGCGCGGCGTGTTCCGCAGCTCCGATCATCTGGTGCGCTGGGGTGGCGAGGAGTTTCTGGTGGTGGCGCGCGACAGCGACCGCGAACACGCCGCCGACTTGGCCGAGCGCCTGCGCAGCCACATGGCGACAGCACCCTTCGTGCTCGAAGACGGCAGCCAGGTGCTGTGCACCGTCTGCATCGGTTTCGCGCCGTTCCCGCTGCTGGCAGAGCTGCCGCTGAGCGCCGACTGGGAAGAGTTGGTCGACCTCGCCGACCACCTGCTGTATGCCGCCAAGCGCTCGGGCCGCAATGCCTGGATCGGTCTGTTCCCCGAACGGGCGGATGCGCTGCCCGAGCGCAGCAGCGACTGGTGCGAACCGGCGATGGTGCGTTCGGGCGCCTCGCGCCTGCTCAGCAATCTGCCCGAGGGTCGGGTGCTGGCGGCACTGGGCGAAACCACCGAGCGCGTCGCCTTGGGGGCCTAACCTCCGGCCGATCGATCCCCCGCAGGCTTCTGGGTCGGCGTCGCCCGCGGCCGCGTCAACAGCCAAACGGCTGACAGCACCACGGCGGTGCCGAGGATCTGCAGCGGCGTGATCACCTCGTCGAGCAGCCAGGCGCCGAGGAAAATCAGCGATACCGGGCCGATCACCGACAGCTGCGCCGCAATTCCCGGCCCCACCCGTCGCACCGCCGACATGGTGAAGGTAACCGGCAGAAAGGTGCAGAAGAACGCATTCGCCAGCGCCCAGCCGTAGGCGGCAGCCGGCCAATCGAGCAGCCGGGCCGGGTCACGCACGAGCAGGTAGTGCAGGCAGATCGCCGCGGTCGAAATGCTCATCGCGATCACCACCATCCGCGCCGTGCCCAGCCGCCGCACCAGCTCGCCGGAGCCGACCAGATACAGCGCGTAGGACAGCGCAGCGCCAAGCACCAGCGCGCTGCCAAACAGCACGTGTTGGCCTTCCACGCGCAGATTCTCGGCCAGCACCAGGGCGATGCCGGCATAGCTCACCGCCACCGCGATCCACTGCAGGCGGCTCACTGTGTGGCCGAGGAACAGCAGGCCGATCAGCAGCACGAAGGTCGGATTGAGGAACAGGATCAGCCGCTCCAGTGAAACCGGCACGTACTCCAGCCCCCAGAAGTCCAGCAGCGATGACAGGTAGTAGCCGAGCAAACCAATGCCGAGCAGCACCCAGCGCTCGCGCGCGCTCAGGCGTGGCCCGGGCCCACGCATCCGCTCGCGCAGGCCGAGCAGCAGGAACAGCGGCATCGCGAACAGCATGCGCAGGGTCAGCACATCCAGCGAGTCGAGCCCATAGCGATACTGGAACTTGGCCAGAATCGCCTTGGCCGAGAACAGAATGGCGCCGGCCGCAGCCAGTAGCAGGCCGCTGCGATGGAGTTGGGCCGTCATGCGGGTGACTGCACGGCAGTCAGAACGCGGCAGCGCGGGCGTGCGCGTGCAGTGGGCAGCTTCAGGGGCGGGTACATGGCGAGAGTGTGAGCGATCGCGCGGGCATGATGCAGCGGTCGCCCTTGCTGCGTCACTCACGTCCTGTGCACGACACTCGCGCGCCTCGAACCCGGTGACCCTGCCATGCCCCGCGCCCTGATCTGGCTGCGCCGCGACCTGCGCCTTGCCGACCACTTGCCCCTGGCCGCCGCGCTCGACCGCGCGCAGGCGCCGGTCTTTGTCTACGTGCATGCGCCGGAAGAGGAAGGCGAGTGGCAGCCGGGCGCGGCTTCGCTGGCGTGGCTGCACCACTCGCTGCAGGCGCTGGACTCGGCGCTGAGCGCGCGCGGTTCGCGTCTGATCGTGCGCCGCGGCCCGAGTCTTGAGACCCTGCAGCAGCTGGCCCGCGAGTGCGAGGCCGACAGCGTGTACTGGCAGCGCCGCTACGAGCCGGCCGTGATCGCGCGAGACACCGCCTTGAAGCAGGGCCTGAAGGCCGCCGGTCTGCACGCCGAGAGTTTTCGCGGCGCGACCCTGTTCGAGCGCGACGAGATCCGCACCGGCAGCGGTGGGCCGTATCGGGTGTTCACCCCGTTCTGGCGCAATGCGCGTGCCCAGATCGCGTTGGGCGAAGCCCGCGTCGTGCCCGAGCGTTTGCCTGCACCGCCCGCGGCATTGATCTCGCTCGATATCGATGCTCTGCAGCTGCGCCCCAAGCTGGGCTGGGATGCCGGCTTCTGGGAGCGCTTCATGCCCGGCGAGGCCGGCGCCGCGGAGGCACTCGAAACCTTCGTGGAAGGCGCGGTGGCCAGCTACCTCGGCCAGCGCGATCTGCCGGACCGCGCGGGGACCTCGCGGCTGTCGGCGCATCTGCATTTCGGCGAGATCACCCCGGCGCGGATCATCCGCCGACTGCAGCGCGAGCACTGGCCTGCCGCGGTCGCTGACCAGGTCGAAGGATTCGTGCGCGAGCTCGGCTGGCGCGAGTTCAATGCGCACCTGCTGTTCCACTTTCCGGATACCACCAATCACAACCTCAACCCGCAGTTCGCCGGCTTCAACTGGGCCGATGCCGGTGGCCGCCTGCAGGCCTGGCAGCGTGGCCGTACCGGTGTGCCGATCGTCGATGCCGGCATGCGCGAGCTCTGGCACACCGGCTGGATGCACAACCGCGTGCGCATGATCGTCGCCAGCTACCTGACCAAGAATCTGCGCCTGCACTGGCTGCACGGGGCGCGCTGGTTCTGGGACACCCTGGTCGACGCCGACCTCGCCAACAACACCGGCGGCTGGCAGTGGAGCGCCGGCACCGGTGCCGATGCGGCGCCGTACTTCCGCATCTTCAACCCGGTCACCCAGGCCGAGAAGTTCGACGCGCGCGGCAGCTATATCCGCCAGTGGGTGCCGGAGCTGGCGCGGATGCCCGACAAGGCCCTGTATGCGCCCTTCGAGCGCGCCGAGCTGGCGCGGCGCGTGGCGCCGGACTACCCGCGCCCGGTGGTCGATCTGAAAGCCTCGCGCGAGGCCGCGCTCGCCGCCTACAAGGGCATGCGCGGCGAGTCGCCTGCGTCAACGCCTGATCTGCTCTCCACAGGCGAATCCGCGCCGGCGTGACAGTCACCGCCGGCACGGCCACAATCCCCGCAGCCGCTTCCTGCGCAGGGATCTGTCGTGTCAGCAACCATCATCCACAGCAACGGTGGCCTGCAGGTGCCGGGCTATCGCATCCTGCGGCCACTCGGCGCGGGCGGTATGGCCTCGGTCTATCTGGCCGTGCAGGAGTCGCTGGATCGCGAGGTGGCGCTGAAGGTGATGTCGCCGCAGCTGGCAGCCGACCGTGAGTTCACCGAGCGCTTTCTGAAAGAAGGCCGCATCACCGCCAAGCTGTCGCACCGCAACCTGGTGACCGTGTTCGATATCGGCTCGCATCAGGGCCTGTACTACCTCGCCGCCGAGTACATCGCCGGCGGCACCCTGAGCGAACGCATCCGCGAAGGGCTGTCTGTGCCGCAGATCCTCGATATCGTGTCCGAGGTCGCGCGTGGCCTGCACTTCGCCCACGAAAAAGGCGTGGTGCATCGCGACGTCAAGCCCAGCAACATCCTGTTCAAGTCCGACGGCACCGTGGTTCTGGCTGACTTCGGCATCGCCAAGGCGATGGACACCACCTCCACCGCCACCATGGCCGGCTCCTCGATCGGTACGCCGGATTACATGAGCCCCGAACAGGCGCGCGGCGAGCCGGTCGACGGCCGGTCCGATCTGTATGCCCTCGGGGTGATGCTCTACGAAATGCTGATCGGTCGCCCGCCCTTCGACGGCAGCGATCCATTTGCGGTGGCGCTGGCCCACATCACCCAGCCGATTCCCATGCTGCCCAGCGAGTTCGCCTGGCTGCAGCCGGTATTGGACAAGATGATGGCCAAGCGGCCGGCAGAGCGCTTCGCCAGCGGCGAGGCCTTTGCGCTGGAGCTCGACCGCGTTCGCACGCGCATGCCCAAGGCGCAGGCGACCCAGATGGTGCGTCATGACACCGCCGCCCGCCAAGCGATCGCCAGTGCCGCCACCGTGCCGCTGGGCACCCGGCAGATCACGATCAGCAGCGGCCGTCGTACGGGGCTGATTGCCGCGGCCGTGATCGTGGCGATCGGCATCGGCATTGGCGCTGTGCTGTGGCAGCAGGACAACACGGTCAGCGTCACTGAACCGGCCGTGGTTATCGACACACCGCCCGTGGTGACGCCACCGAGCTTGCCGACCGACGTCAGCGAACTGGATGCATTGCTGCTGCAGGCCGAGTCGTACCTGAGCTACGGCATGTCTGAAAACACACTCGGCCGGCGGCTGGTGTTTCCGGACGACGAATCGGCGGTTGGCCTGTTCCGGCAGGCCTTGCAGCTCGATCCGAACAACGCCCAGGCCAACGAGGGCTTGCGCATGGTGGCTGAGTTCTACGCCACACGTGCGGCCAAAATGTGCGAGCGCACGCTGTGGGATGCCTGCCGCACCAGCGCCAGCGATGGCCTGCAGGCCGATCCGCAGCGCGCCGATTTGCTAGAACTCATGCACCGCGCCGAGCGCGGCATTCGCGGAGACTGATGCGTGAGCCCCAGCCGTAGCGACAGCGTGCTCGAACTTCACCACGGCAGCCTGCCGCTGCTGATCAGCCTTCCCCACGACGGCACCGCGGTGCCCGAGGACATCGCCGCGCACATGCACGATGCCGCGCTGCGCGTGCCCGATACCGACTGGCATGTCGCCACCCTCTACGACTTCGCCCGCCAGCTCGGCGCCTCGATCCTGGTGCCGCGCTACTCGCGCTACGTCATCGATCTGAACCGCCCGCCGGACGGTGCAGCGCTGTATCCGGGCCGCGCCGAAACCGGCCTGTGTCCGCTGTTCGGTTTCAGCGGCGAGCCGCTGTATCGCGAGGCTCAAGCGCCTGATGCCGCCGAGGTCGAGCGACGTCGGCAGCGCTACTGGCAGCCGTATCACGAGGCCCTGCAGGCTGAGCTGGCACGGTTAAAACACGTGCATGGCCATGCCCTGCTGTGGGAGGGCCACAGCATCCGCAGCGAAGTGCCGCTGCTGTTCGAAGGCCGTCTGCCGGATCTGAATCTCGGCACCGTCGACGGCGCCAGCTGCGAGCCTGCGCGGCTGGCGCGGGTCACCGAGCTGCTGGACCAGCAGGCCGACTACAGCTGGGTCGCCAACGGCCGCTTCAAGGGTGGCTACATCACCCGTCATTACGGCCAGCCGGGCGCAGGCGTCAACGCCATCCAGCTTGAGCTCGCCCAGCTGACCTACATGGACGAACGCAGCCAGCGCTATGACGCCGTGCGGGCAGGGCGATTGCAGCAGCTGCTGTGCAAACTGCTTCAGGCAGCGCTCTGAGGCTGTCAACCTGCAGCGCGAAACGATTGAGGCGTGCTTTGCACGGACACTGGCCAATCTGTTGGCGGATCGATCTCGACGGCGTTTGCCGACCACGATCCGGCGAAGCGGACCCAGCCGTGTGGCAGACTTGCACGGCCCTGTTCGGGCCTTGAATGGAGAGTTGGGTATGAAGTTCTTGATGCGTTTCGGGCTGGGCCTGTGCCTGGCCATGGCCGCTGCCGCAGGGGCGCAGGAGATCCCGCAGGTCGCGGATCCTGTTGATGCTGACGCACTGCCCGAGCTGAGCGCCGCACAGTCGGCGCGACTGCAGGCGATAGTCACACCCTCGAAAGATGACTGGGCCGAGGTGGACCAGCTGCGTCAGTCCGAATTTGTTGCGGTCTTCGAGGACTTCTACGGCGAGCTGCTGATCGCGGCCGATGGACGTTATGCGCGGGTGCATTTCGATCATGACTACGAAGCCGGCGCGGTCAGGAAGGATCAGCCCACCTACGCCTCGACGGGCCGGGCACTGATTCGCGGCCAATGGCTTGAGCTGTGGCAGGAGCGCAGCCTCTCCGCAACGCCGGAGTTTCCGCCGGAGTTTGCAGCCATTGCGGTGGCTGAATCGCTGGCCGAGCTTCCCGCGGGCAGCAGCGTCGACCAGGCGATCGACCATATCGAAGCGCAGATGCGCAGTTATGCCGCTGCCGAACAAGCCATGCAGGCGAACGCTGAGAGCGAGAGCGCCGCCAAGCCGGAGGAGTGCTATCTCAGGCTGCGTCTAGGCCCGGGCGAGTTGCTCTTGCGCGAACAGGACCTGGCGCCGATCGCGCAGGCCTGGGACGGCCAGGGCCCGCTCTGGATCAACCGCAGGTTGCTCTGGTCGAAGGGATTGCAAGCTTCGGAAGCACCGATCGCGGGACTGTACGGCAAGGGCTTTCTGATTGCGGATCCCACGGCTGACAGCGTGCCCGAGGCACTGCGGAGCCTGCTCCGCGTTGACGCCATCGAGGTGCGCATTGTCGAGACGACCGACGACCCCGCCTCGCGCGAGTGGTCCTGGGGATCGACCGTGGCCTCCTATCGCATCGACAAAGGCGCGCGCCACGGGATCTTCGAGGGCATGGTGCTGCGCGCCTCGGATGAGGCTCGCGACACGCTGACGGTGAAGTCCGTCGAACTCGACAGCGCCATCGTCGCCGTGTATCTGCAGCGCTTCTCGTCCAAGGACAGAGTGGTCGAGCCCCTGCCCGGTGAAGTCTTTACCAGCCGCAAGGAGTCGGGTCAGCGCCAGGCCTGCGGTATCGACACCAGTGCGGCCGTGCGTGCCCAGATCTCGGCGGTTCGCAGGCTGGACGAGGGCAAGGTCGATGAGGACGGCTTCGTCTGGTTCGAGGTGGACATCGATCATGGCAGCCGCCATGGGCTGGAGTTGGAGCAGGCCCTGAGCCTCGAGGGCGGCAACTACGCCAGTGGTGAATCGCGTCTGCGTCGACTTGAAGCGAACAGCGCGACCCTGCTGTGGCGGGTGCACACCGGTGCCAGGGACAAGGAGGCGCCACTGCCCGTCGTCGGTGGTCACGTCGTCACGCGCGCCTGGGAGCGCGCCTCGGAAGAACTGTTCGGATTCTGAAGCAGGCGATCGTGCCCTGGGCGCTCGCCGCCGATGCCGTGCTGTTCGTGCATCTTCGGGTGGTGGTGTTCGCCTTGTTGGGCCTGATCGCTGCCGGCAACTTGCGAAGCTGGCGCTTCGTCACTGCCTGGTGGATCCGGCTGCGAGCAGCCTGTCGGGCTTTGGTTGACCAGGCTGCCAGAACGGCACTCTTGCTCCTTGGTGCGATCTCGCCTTCGCGCAAGCCTTGAGTCGCCGTCGTGAGGTGGTCGTGGCACCGGTACGGACGCTGAAACGCGGAGGGGCCGATACCCTTGGATCCCTTGCCCTGACTGCGAATGCACCGCTGTGACGACGATTGCGTGACCGCAACCTCGTCGGCAGACTGTCGTTATCGGACGCGTGAACTTCTCATGCACGACTTCGTCCTCGGGTCGCTTGGCAAGCTCGATGCCGGACGCTCCCCCTGCTCACCTTCACCCCGATCGCGTGGAGTGGCTCGCCACCCTGCGCGCCCGATTTCGCAAGGACCCCCTGTGCTGACCCGATTGTTGATGCTGTTGATGCTGCTGTTGCCTTTGCCCGAGGCCGGCGCGCAAAGCAATGCCGAGCAGGTGTTCGCCGGGGCCCGCGCCTCGCTGCTGCAAATCCGCACCCTGGTCAGCGAAGGTGGCCGACAGTCGAGCATTGGTTCTGGCTTCCTGGTCAGCGCGGATGGTCTTGCCATCACCAACTACCACGTGGTGTCGCAGTTCGCGTTGGAGCCGGCCAGTTACCGTCTGGAGTATCTGAATGCCGATGGCGAGCGCGGCCCGCTGATCCTGCTTGCGATCGATGTGGCCGCCGATCTCGCCGTGGTGAAGCTCGAAGCGAAAGAGCAGCCGTTTCTCAGCTTTGATCCGGATTCCGTAGCTGGCGTCAATCCCAAGGGCGAGCGGCTGTACTCGATCGGCAATCCGCTCGACCTTGGCTTCACCATCGTCGAGGGTGTGCACAACGGCCTGGTCGAGAAGAGCTACGTCGAACGCGTGCACTTCTCCGGCGCGATCAACCCCGGCATGAGCGGTGGTCCGGCATTGACCACGGAGCAGCAGGTCGCCGGCGTCAACGTCGCCAAGCTGCTGTCGGGTGAGCTGGTGAGTTTTCTGGTGCCGGCGCGCTTCGCGGCTGCCCTGCTGGAGCGAGCGCGCGGCAACGCGCCGATGTCCCTCGACGATGTCCGGGCCGAGATTTCGCGCCAGCTGTTGGCTTGGCAGGAGGGTCTCTACCAGCAGCTCGCCAACGACGCCACGCCGACCGAAGTGACGTTCGGGCCCTATCGGGTGCGCGAGAGTGAACTGCCGTGGTTCAGTTGCTGGGCCAGCACGAACGCTGACGAACGGCCCAAGCCGCGCGCGCGGTTGCAGTCCAACCAATGCACCATGCAGAACGGGGTTTTCATCTCCGGTGATCTCGATACCGGATTGCTGCAATTGTCCTACCGGCATGCCCGCACTGACCAGCTCAATGCCTGGCAGTTCGCAGCCTTTCTGAGTCAGCTGTATTCGCCGGGCAACCAGCGCTTCCACGACGGCAAGCGACTGACCGCGCCGAAATGCCATGACGATTTCATCCAGGGGGATTCCGCTCATCAACCACCACTGCGGGCGCTGTTCTGCGCCCAGGCGTACAAGGAGTTCGCCAACCTGTACGACGTCGAGGTCGCCGCGGTGACTCAGGATGCCACCGAGTACGCGCTGATCGCGAAGCTCAGCATGCGCGGGGTCAGCTACCCGAATGCGCTGGCTCAGACTCGGCGCTTCCTCGATGGCATCCGCTGGGGCGAGTCGCCCTGATGGCCGAGCCTCAGACCATGGATCCGGCACCTGTGCTCGTTGATCCGGCAGCATCGCTGGTGGTGATCGAAAAGCTTGGCCGCAGTGGCGAAGTCGCCGAGCGCCTGCGTCGTCCGCTGCAAGCCAACGACAGCCTGGCCGTTGGCCGCGGCTACGACTGCGACTTGATGCTCGACGATCCCTTTGTTGCCGCCCTGCATCTGCGAGTGCATCGGGACGCAGCGGGTCGGCTCTGGGTCGAAGATGCCGGCAGCCGCAACGGTGTGCGCGATGAGCGTGGCCGCCCACTGCCGAGCCGGACTGCAGTGAGCGGCACACTCGCTCTGCAGGTCGGTCATAGCATCCTGCGCATCCATGACGGCGCACCGTCGATCGAGCCCGAGCGCGCGCTGCCACTACCGGGCCCAAGTTGGCTGCAGGCCACCAGCTGGCTGCTGCTGGCAGTCGGGCTGGGTGCTCTGAGCGACTGGTTGCAGCAGATCGGCGAAATCAAGGCCGAGGCCTTTGTTGCCGGCGGCGTCATGGCTGTGCTCATCACCGTCATCTGGAGTTTCGGCTGGAGCCTCGCCAACCGGTTGTTCGCCCATCAGCTGCGATTCGCCCGTCATCTGCGGGTGGCTGCAGTGGGCAGCGCGCTCGCAACGGTGCTGCTGGTGGCCGTACCAAATCTGGCGTATGCCTTCAGTGCCGAGGCACTCAGTCACTATGCCTTCATCGGATACTGGCTGTGCTTTGCCTTCGTCTGCTGGCTGCATCTGCGTGTGATCGGGACGACACATCTGCGTCTGAAGGCAGGCGTTGTGCTGCTGCTGGCCGCGTCAGCCATATTGGTCAAGGGCATGGAGAACTGGGTGCCGCAACGGGACGGGGACAGCGCGCCACGCTATCTCGGCCAGCTGGGTCCGGCGACCCTGCGCATTGCGCCTGAGCGACCGCTGTCTGGTTTCATCGACCAGGCCAGCGCCCTTCAAGCCGAACTGGACGCTGCACGCATCGAGGCCGAGCAGCGCGAGGGCGAGTGAGGACAGCGCAGGGGCGTCGCGCTGCTCGGAGAAAAGCCCGGGCCAGCAGCCTGTCGGGCTTTGGGGGGGCGAGGCGACAGTCGACTGCCAGAGGACAGTTTCTCGACGATGTGCAGGCGCCGGTGGGCGCTCGGCCAGGAATCGGCGGAAAAGTGGATCGCGCAGACGGATTTGCAGCCCGGCCAACCAGAGTCCGACAGGCTGCTGGCAGGCACAGGAATCGCCCAGCTCGTTCGCGACGAGGAGAGCGAGGTCGCTTGCGGCTGTGAGCGACCGGGTCGCTGGGGATACGTCAGGGCACTCGGGTTCGTGCTTGTGGCTTGCCGCGACGCGTGGTCGAGCCCCTCGCCAACACGCTCGCTGGCGATCCGGCGCCACGTGTCTCTGCTGAGCCGCGGCTTCCCCTTCAGCCTCTCGCCCCGCGCGCAGTTGAGCGCAAGCGCAAGTCTCCGGAACTGACTTGCAGGTCGTGCCCGCCCACCCTTCGCGCCTGAGGGGTACGGCTCTTGCATACCCGATCCGCTGTGGTTTTCCGACCCTGGCCGCTCGGTCGGGAGTCAAACGGGGGAGGGCGGCGCTGATGGCGACGGATCTGATGACTATCTGTCTGATCCTGGCCTGCGCGCTGCGCTCGCGGGGCGCTTTCGATCGCCGCTGTGCGGCGGGATGCCATCGAACCCTGTCAATCTGAGCAGCCGCGCCCGCATGATGCGCGACGGGGGCTGCGTGCGTTTCGGCAATGAACGATCTTGATGATTGGAGGTGGCGCGTGAGCAAGCTTGGGTTCGTGTGCGGAGGCGTGAGCCTCCGGTGGCTGTTGGGGGCGTTGTTGCTGTGGGGCCTGGTGGCTCCGGCGCTGGCGCAGGACCCGAACATGACTTTGGGCAAGCAATTGCTCGAACCCGCCGCCAACGCCACGGTGCCGCCCGGCAGCACGGTGCGCTATCGCCTGACCTATGCCTGCAACGGTGTCGCTCAGCCGAGTTGCGGCGATGTCAGCATCACCGACACCCTGCCGCCCCAGCTCGAAATCGTCAGCTGCGACTTCCCGCTGTTCGGCACGCTCAGCTGCCCGGTCGGTGGCAACACGGTAACCGCGCAGCGCGCCAACGTGTCTTCGGGCACCGCCGGAGAGGCGTTTATCGTGACCCGGGTGCGGCCGGGTGCAGGTGCCGCCACCGGCGTGCTCAACTCGGCCAGCCTGGTGTTCAGCAACAACCCGGGCGGGCAGCCGCTGCCGATCACGGCAATCAGCGCGCCGATCAACATCAGCGCGGCCTCGCAGCGCAATTACAGCATCAGCAAGCAGCGGTTCGATCCGATCCCGGCCCTGGTGATCTCCGATCAGCCGACTTTTGTCACCGATCGCGTGCGCTTCTGCGCCGCCGGTGGCATCGATCAGGTGTCCTTGAACGGCATCCAGATCTTCGACGACACGCCGCCGGGCGCGACCAACATCCGCACGGTCATCCCGGCCGGCGCGCCGCCGATCACCGAAACGATCATTGGCAACCGCGTGACCTGGACGGTGCCAGCCGCGCGCATTGCCATCGACACGCTGTACCCGCCGGGCTCGAATCTGGGCGCGCAGGTGTGCCTGGAGTTCTTCGTCACTTACGACCTGCCGGCGGGCGTGGCGCCGGCGCCGAACCGTGCGCACGTGCGGGCGGACGATCCGGTCTACTGCTCGGCCAGTGGCCTCGGCACCCCGCCGGTCGGCGATACCGGCAACCCGCAGTGCTTCGGGCAGACACCCGGCGTGCGCGGAGGTCCGCAGTCGATCCTGGCGCCGTTCAGCAAGACCGGCAACGACGCGACACCGAGTGATACCCCGAACAACTCCGGCGTTGGCCGCATCAACTGGCGCATCGGCGCGGGCTTCGAGTCCAACGTCGGCGTGCAGAGCGTACAGTTCTTCGATGTGCTGCCGACGGTCAACACCGGCGTGCCGGCGCGCCTGCAGGTGAGCAGCTTCACCTTGGGCAACTGGAACAGTGGCCTGCCGAACTACACGGTGGTCGCCGATGTGTTCGTCAGCACGGTTGAGCCCGCGCCGACGGCGAACTGCGGCGACGCCAGCTGGACCCAGGTCGCGACTGCTGCGCCGGCGAACAATGCGATTACGGTGAGCAGCGGCCTGGGCGGCATCACCGGCATCTGCTGGCGCTTCGCCAATACCAACACCGGCCCGGGCCTGCCGCCGGCCAATGAGCTGCCGCGTGATTTCGGTTTCACCACCCAGCCGGTGATCAGCCAGCCGGTGCCCGCCAGCATCAACCCGCCGCCGCTGCCGGGCTCGATCGATCCGCAGAACTGCTTCATCGCGCGCTGGAATGCCGGCGGTGCGCAGTTCGAGCAGACCTGCCGTATCCAGCGCATTGAAGAGGCGCGGCCGGGCTTGAACCCGATCAAGACCGTGCAGTCGGCGCCGTCCTCGCTGCGCCCGCTGGATGAGATCGTCTGGCGCGTGGGCGTTGACCATGCGGTTGGCGATTCCACCGGCGACATCGTCGACCCTGTCATCGTCGATGTGCTGCCGCCCGAGCTTGAGTTCCTCGGCACCTCGGTGATCCAGCCCGGCAGCCCGACACCGACCATTACCACCGTGCCAGGCTTCACTTTTGGCGGCGTGCCGGGCCACACCCTGGTGCGCATCGCCTATGTCGGCAGCTTCCCGCGCACCGCCGCGCAGATGCCGCGCATCGACATCCGCACGCGCATCCGCGCCGGCACCTTGAACGGCAGCTACAGCAACCGCATCGGCGTGTTCAGCGGTGATCCGGACAGCACCTGTTCTTCCAGCTTCGTGGCCGACAGCGACAACATCGACGGCAACGCCGGGACCACCGAGTACTGCGCCGGATCGGCCGGTTTCACCATCCTGCAGGCGGCGGTGCTGGATGGCACCAAGTGGGTCAGCGGCCCGGGCCCGTACCAGAACCCGACGGATGATCTGGTCGACGACCCGACCGAGCCGCCGGCGGTCGCGTCCGCCGCGTGCCCGGTGTATGCCGACACCTTCGCCGGCGCCCCCGGCGTCGGCGTGGATAGCCCGCGTTTCACCCGTTTCCCCTGCGTGGCGCGCACCGACTTCGGCGCGGCGTTCAATTACCGCGTGCGCATCCAGAACGCGGGCAACGTGGCCTTCGACAACTACGTGTTCTACGAGGTGCTGCCCTTCATCGGCGACACCGGCGTCGGCGAGCCGCAGGCTGGCGTCACCCGCAACACCCGCTTCCGCCCGCTGCTGACCGGCGCGCCGACCCTGGTCGCTGCGCAGACCACGGCCAACATCGCCGGCAACCATCTGATCGAGTATTCGGCGTCGACCAACCCGTGCCGGCCCGAGGTTTCCAACGACGACGACACCAGCGGCTGGCAGGGCAGCTGCACCAACGACTGGAGCGCGACGCCGCCGGCTGGCAACTTCGCCAATGTGCGCGCGATCCGCATCCGCGCCTTCATCGACCCGAACGGAACCTTCAACGGCCCGACCGACAACTGGGGTCGGTTGGAATCCGCGGTGTTCGATTTCCCGATGGCGGCACCGGTGTTCGTGGCGCCGACCCTGGCCGGCGGCGCGCTGCCCTCGGTGGTTGCCAATACGAATGTGTTCAACCCGGCCTGGATCAGCTTCGCGCATCGCGCCTATCGCGCCACCGCCACGCCCTTGAACCCGACCAACCTGCTGCCGACTGCCGAGCCGGTGAAGGCTGGCGTGATTCTGCCCGAGCGCTATCGCCTGGGGAACCGGGTCTGGCGCGACACCAACAACAACGGTGTGCTGGACCAGGGCGAGCCCGGAATTGATGGCGTCGAGCTGCGCCTGTGCCGCGACACCGATGGCACCGCCGGCCCCAGCGCGGGCGACCTGCTGGTCGACAGCACAGTCAGCGCCACGGTCGGTGGCCGCAGCGGCAAGTACCGCTTCGATGAGCTGCTGCGCCAGCCCGACTACTACCTCGGCGTTCCGAGCACGCAGCCCGCGCTCACCGGGCTGCAGGTGTCGACCAACAACAATGGCCAAAACCCGAACAATCGCACCGACAACGACAACAACGCGCAGGGCGCGGCGGCTGCCGCGATCTGTGGCGCCGGCCCGGGCTATGTGTCCACTCCGGTGCTGACGCTCGGCGACCCCAGCGCCAACGAGCCGACCAATGAGCGCATCTTCAACGGCTCAGGCACCGATGACGACCCCGACAACGGCGGCGGCACCGACCTGTGGCCGGACCGCATGTCCAACTACAGCGTCGACATCGGTTTTGCCGGCAGCATCAACAATGCCGACCTCGGCGATCTGCCGGACACCGGCAACAGCACCGGCCCGGGCAACTACAGCACCTTGTTGGCCAACAACGGCCCCAGCCATCTGCAGACCACCGGCCTCACGCTTGGCCTGCTGTGGGATGCCGAACTCGACGGCCAGCCCGGCGTCGGCGCCGATGGCGATGACTTGACTGCCGGCGACGACGAGGACGCTGTGATCACGCCGGCCCAGCTGCAGTTCTTCCGCGGCCAGCCCGCCATCGTCCAACTGCGCGTGGTCAACGACAGCGGCAGCGCGGCACGCCTGTGCAGCTATGTCGACTGGAATGCCGACGGCGACTTCGGCGATACCGTCGGCGGCAGCGCGGAGCTGGCGCCCACCTTGACCATCCCCAGCGGCAGCGGTGCCGGCGGCACCGTGGTCAACGTCAACTGGGGCAGTGTGCCGTTTCCCGGCGCGACGATTGACCCGACCTATGTGCGCTTCCGCCTGAGCCTGGATGGCGGCGCCTGCAGCGCTGCGTTCGCCAATGGCCCCTCGGCCAGCGGCGAGGTTGAGGACTACCGTGCATCGATCATCGCAATCGACCGCGGCGATCTGCCTGCCGGCCTGCCGGCTCTGCCCAGCTATCCGACCCTGATCGCCGGCAATGGGCCAAGCCACATCATCCGCAGCGGCCTGCTGCTGGGTGCGGTGGTCGATGCCGAGATGGATGGCCAGCCCAGCGGCGGCGCCGATGGCGACGACAGTGCACCGGTCGGCCAGCCCGATGACGAAGACGGCATCGTGGTCGCCGATCTGGCGCTGCGCGTCGGTGGCCCGAACACGGTGCGCTTCAACGCGACCAACCTCGGCGGCGCGGTGGCGACGGTCTGCGGCTACATCGACTTCAACGCCAATGGCGTGCTCGGCGAGGCCGGCGAGCTGGCTCAGGCCACGGTCGCGGCGGGTGCCAATGCGCTCAATGGCAGCCTGCTGTTCAACGTGCCGACCAATGCCGTGCGCAGCACCTTTGCGCGCTTCCGCATCTACACCGGCGCCGCCAACGCTGGTGCGACCTGCTCGGCCGAAGGCGCGCTGCTCGACGGTGAAGTCGAGGACTACGCGGTGCTGATCAACGCCTATGACCTCGGCGACCTGCCGGATACCGGCGCGGGCACCGGCCCGGGCAACTACCGCACCCTGCTGGCCGACGGCGGCCCGCGGCATCTGCTGCTGCCCGGTTTCCCGGCCAGCCCGAACCTGTTCATGGGCCTCGGCGTGGATGTCGACTTCGACGGCCAACCGAGCGTGACCGCCAACGGCGATGACCTCAACGGCACCGATGACGAGGATGGCGTCGACTCCGCGCAGCTGCAGCTGATCGCCCTGCTGCCGGCGCAGATCGATGTGCGGGTGAACAACCCGACCAGCAGCGCGGCACGCCTGTGCGGCTTCGTGGATCTGAATGGCGATGGCGACTTCGACGATGCCGGCGAATCCGCCAATGCCAACGTGCCCGCGGGCACCGTGGCAGGCACCGCCGCGCTGAACTTCGGCGCGCCGGCTTTGGGCGCACCGTCCAGCACCTACGCGCGCTTCCGTCTGTCCACCGATCTGGCCGGTGCCTGCAGTGCCAATGGCGAGGCGCCGGATGGCGAGATCGAGGACTACGTGGTGAATATCAGCGAGCGCCTGGACTTGGGTGATCTGCCGGACACCGCTGCAGGCGCAGGGCCCGGCAACTACTCGACCCTGCTGGCCGATAACGGCCCGCGCCACGTGCTGCGGCCGGGGTTGCGCATGGGGGCGCTGGTGGACGATGAGCTCAACGGCGCGCCCAGCGTCGCTGCCAATGGTGACGACCTCGCCGGTGTCGACGACGAGGACAGCGTCAACCTGGTTGACCTGACCGACAGCAATCTGATCGCTGGACGCTCAGCGGCGGTGCGGCTGCGTGCCACCAACACCAGCACCGGTACAGCCCGCGTCTGCGGCTATATCGATTTCAACGCCGACGGCGTGTTCGGTGGCGCAGGCGAAGTGGCCCAGGTCGGCGTGCCCGCCGGCAGCAACGATGTCGAGTTCAGCCTGAGCTTCGCGGTGCCGGCCAGCGCCACGGGCGGCGCCACCTATGCACGCTTCCGCCTCAGCACCGAAGCCGGTGCGTGCACGGCTGCCAATGCGAATGGGCTGGAGCGCGACGGTGAAGTCGAGGACTACACGGCACGGGTCCGCGTGTTCGACTTCGGCGACCTGCCGGACACCGGCGCAGGGCAGGGCACCGGCAACTACGCCACCCTGCTGGCCCAGAACGGCCCGCGCCATGTGATCGTCAGCGGGCTGCTCCTCGGCGCGACGGTGGATGCCGAGGGTGACGGCCCGCCGGGCGTCACTGCCACCGGCGATGACACGGCGGGTGTCGATGATGAAGACGGCGTCAGCTTCCTGGAGCCCTACGATCTCGGCAGCCCGGCGCGGGTGAATGTGCGCGCCACCAACCTGCTGGTCGCGCCGGCGCAGGTCTGCGGCTTCATCGACTGGAACGACGACGGCGATTTCAACGACGCCAGCGAACAGGCCACGATCGCCGTGCCGGCCGGCACCAGCAATGGCAGCCTGCAGCTGCAGTTCGGCCTGGTGCCCGCAAACGCGGTGGCCTCGGCCTATGCGCGGTTCCGGCTCAGCACCGATCCGACCTGTTCGCCGGTGGGCGAGGCCAGCGATGGTGAGGTTGAGGACTACCGCATCGGCACCTCGGGCGTCGGCGCGCTGGCGCTGGGCGATCAGGTCTGGGTCGACAGCGACAACAACTGCCGAGTGGATTCCGGCGAGCCGGGCCTGCCCGGTGTGCGGGTCAACCTGTACGTCGATGCCGATGGCGATGGTCTGCCGGACGGCACGGTTCTGGCCACACAGTTGACCGGAGTCGATGGTCGTTATCTGTTCACCGATCTGCAGCCGGAGGACTACATCGTCGAGATCGAGCGCCCCAGCACCCATCTCGGCAGCACCGGTTCTGGCTTCCCACACACCCAGACCGGCAGCTGCGCGGCTGGCGTGGACCCGGACAATGACGTCGACAACGACGACAACGGCTTTGAGGCCGGCCCGCTGACGCGCAGCCCGCCGGTCACTCTGGTTGCTGAAGTCAAACCCGGCCCCCCGGACTTCAACACCAACCCGACCGTCGACTTCGGCCTGGTGCAGAACTTCGATCTGGCCTTGAGCAAGCGGCTGGCACCCGGCCAGGCGAGCCAGGTGCGGCCGAACCAGGTGGTGAACTACGTGATCACCGTGCGCAACGAAGGCACCCTGCCGGCCTATGCGGTGGAGATCACCGATCGCTTCCCGGACGGCTTCACCCTGGAAAGCGGTGACTGGACCCTGGCCGCTGGTGGGCGTTCGGCCACCCGGGTGATCGCCGGGCCGCTGCAGCCGGGCGCGAGCATCGATCTGCCGATCAGCCTGCGCATGGGGCTCCGACAGAGCGGCTCGATGCGCAATGTGGCCGAGATCACCGGCGCGGATGACGACGGCGGTCAGCCGATTCGGGATATCGATTCGGTGCCCGACAACCGCATCGATATCGAAGATGACCAGGACAGCGTCCTGGTCGGCATCCTGTTGCCGCCGGTGGTCCAGGTTCCGACCAATGACCCCGCTACGCTGCTGGCGCTGATGCTCGGCATGCTCGCCTTGGGCTGGGGTGTGCTGCGTTCGCGCCGAGGCCTGCTGGGCGAATGAGGGTCGCGTCGCTGATGTCTCGCCGGGGCACGCGCGTCTGACGCAAAGCGCTCAGTCGGAATCCTCCCCACCTGGTCCCAGCGTACGACGCGCTGGGACCAGTGGCGGTTGAATCAATGACGCATCGACGGCCTGGCTCGGGCTACTCCGAGCCGGGCGTGGTCGCTGCAGACGCAGCGCGGTCGCCAGAGGCGCGAGTCGCCAGCTGATCGAACCGGCCTCGCTGTGTGCGATCAGTGCGTCGTCAGCCACTCAAGCAGTGCAGGTACCAACTGGCGTGCCGCGGCATGAAAGCCGGCGATCACTGCTGCCGGTTCGCTGCTGCCCACCGCGACTTCTGCGGTGAAGCTGCGGCTGGCCACAACACGCTGGGCGGCGTCAACGCGTTTGGCGTGGTAGTGGATGCGCACGTGGCCGCTGTCGCGCAGGTACTCGAAGGCACGCAGTTCGCCGAGCAGGCGCTCATCGCCGAACAGGCTGTCGCGGTCGCGACCGGCGCTCAGACGGCCATCGTCTTCGATGGCGCGCACCAGCAGGCTTTGCCACAGCTGCGGCGCGGGCTCGCTCCAGCGCAGGCCGCGCAGAACGCCGTATTCGCTCTCGCCAACGCGCACGGCGACGCGATCGCTGTTGATCGGTGCGGCTGCCGTCGGCAGCTCCACCAGCAGCTGGCGACCGAGCGCCGGCTGCGCGCTGGCGGGCAGGCTGAGCTGCAGGGTGTGCAGGCGCATCTCGCCCTCGCGCGCCTTGGGCAGTGAACAGGCGGCCAGCGTCAGCGTGCCGAGCAGCAGGGCGCAGCGCAGTGCCGACTGCAGCGGGCCTGATGTGGTCGCGCAGGATCGGTAGGCAGTCATTTGGGGTCGTACTCCTTGGGCTGATCCTGGCCGAGCAGGAAACGCGTGGGGTCGGCCTCCAGGCGTTCGCTCAACTCGCGCAGGCTTGCCAGGGTTTGCCGAAGTTCGGCCATCGCCGGGCCCATCTGCGACAGGCCCTGCTGACTGAAGATGCGGATCGATTCGCGGTTGCCGACCACCAGATCGTTGGAGGAATCCGCCAGCCGCCGCGCCGATTCCAGACTCTGGCGCGCGCTTTCCAGCAAAGCCTGCGCGTCGCCTGCCAGCAGTGCATCGGTGCGATTGGCGATCGAGTCCAGCCGCGTCATCAGTTGTTCGGTCTGCGCCAGTGCAGTGCGCAGGGATTGCCCGGCCGCAGCGAGGTCGTCGATGGCGCTGCCGATGCCGTCACCGCGCGCGGCGAGGCTGGCGCTCAGCGATTCGACATGGTCGATCGTCGCGGCGACCTTGTTGATGTTGTCCTCGCTGAGCAGGTTGGATACCCGCTGCAGCATCTGATTCACGTTCAGAATGATGTCCTCGCCGGAGGACATCAGTTTCGCCAGTGCCGAATCTTCGGCGACGATCTTCGGCGTTTCGCCGTTCTCGCCGATCAGGTGCTGCGACTCGGCGCTGCCGCCGCCGAGCTGGATGATCGCCACCCCGGTCAGGCCGGTGAAGGTCAGCTTGGCGGTGGTATCGGTCTTGATCGGGGTGTCGCCCCCGACGCGGATGCGCGCGATCACCTGGCTGGGGTCATCCGGCGCCAGCTGCAGACGTCGCACCTCGCCGACCTGGATGCCGCTGTACTGCACCGCCGAGCCGACGGTGAGGCCGGTGACCGCTTCGGTGAACACCACGTCGTAGTAAGCCCATTCGCGGTCCAGCGACAGCTTGCCGAGCCACAGCACGAACAGAAATGCGAGCACGAGCATCAGCAGGGCGAAGCTGCCGATGAGCACATGGCTGGCGCGGGTTTCCATGGGTCAGATCCTTGAAGGTTCAGCAGTGGCGGCCGCGTCGGGGCCGGCCAGCTGAGGTGTCGTAAGCGCAGACTGCGCCCGCGCGCTGCGTCCGCGCGGCCCGGTGAAGCATGCGCGTATCCACGGGTGCGGGTTCGCTTCGACCACATCGATCGAGTCGGCGACCAGCACGCGGCCGTCGGCCAACACCGCGACGCGGTCGCAGATGGCATACAGGCTGTCGAGATCGTGGGTGACCAGGAACACGCTGAAGCCGAGCGCGTCGCTCAAGGTGCGGATCAAGGTATCGAAAGCGGCCGCGCCGATCGGGTCCAGGCCGGACGTCGGCTCATCGAGGAACAGGATTTCCGGATCCAGCGCCAGCGCCCGCGCCAACCCGGCACGTTTGCGCATGCCGCCGGACAGCTGGCTTGGGTACTTGTGCGCCGCATCGGCGGGCAGGCCGGTCAGGCGGATCTTCAGCAGGGCCAGCTCGTCAAGCAGATCGGGCGGCAGGTTGTAGTACTCCAGCAGCGGCACCTTGACGTTCTCGAGCACGGTCAAGGACGAGAACAGCGCTCCGTCCTGGAACAGCAGGCCGAAGCGCCGCTCGTACGGCCGCCGGGCCTGTTCGTCGAGATGGGTGGTTTCATCGCCGAACAGGCGCACGCTGCCGCCATCGGGGTCTTTCAGGCCGACGATCGAGCGCAGCAGCACCGACTTGCCGGCACCCGAACCGCCGATCACGCCGAGCACTTCACCGCGGTATAGGTCGAGGTCGAGGCTTTCGTGCACCACCTGGCTGCCGAACACCGAACGCAGCCCGCGCACTTCGATGACAGCCTCGCGATCTGGTCTGGTCATACGCCGAGCTCCATGAAGAAGATCGCGAACAGCGCGTCGAGCACGATCACCAGAAAGATCGACTGCACCACGGCCGAGGTGGTGTGTCGGCCCACCGACTCAGCGCTACCCGCCACTTTCATGCCCTCCAGGCAGCCCACCACGGCGATCACGAAGGCGAAAATCGGCGCCTTGATCATGCCGACCCAGAAATGCCGGATCTCGGTCATCTCGTACAGCCGGCTGATGAACATGCCGGTGCTGATGTCGAGCGCCGCCGCGCCGACCAGGGCGCCGCCGACCAGGCCGCTGATCATGCCGATGAAAGCCAGCAGCGGCAGCATCAGCAGCAGGGCCAGCAGCCGCGGCAGCACCAGCAGCTCGATCACATCCAGGCCCAGCGCGCGGATCGCATCGAGTTCTTCGCGGCTCTTCATCGAACCGATCTGGGCGGTGAACGCACTGCCCGAGCGCCCGGCCAACAGGATCGCGGTCAGCAGCACGCCGAACTCGCGCAGAAAGGAGTACGCCACCAGCTCGACGGTAAAGATCGACGCGCCGAAATCGCGCAGTACCGTGGCGCCGAGGAAGGCCACCACCGCGCCCACCAGAAAGCTGAGCAGGGCCACGATCGGCACCGCATCCAGCCCGGATTGCTCCATGTGGAAGACCGTCGCGGTCAGGCGCAGGCGGCGCTTGCCGGTCAGCACCTTCGACAGCGTCAGCAGAGTCAGGCCGATAAAGCCGACCAGCTGGCGCGCGTTGATCCAGAAGCTCTCCAGCGCAGCGCCCATTCGCGCCAGCAGCGCAGTAAAGCCGTGCGGTCGCGGGATCGGCGTGGCCGGGCCCGCGCCGCGCTCGATCAACAGCTGCAGCAAGGCGGTGTCGGCGCTGCGCAAACCGGAGACCGAATCCAGCACACCCTCGCGCCCGCAGGCTTTGAGCAGGCGCAGCAGCAGAACCGCGCCGGCGGTGTCGAGCCGGGTCAGGCCGCTGGCATCGAACGGCAGGGCGCTGTCCACCGGCCGCAGGCGTTCGATCTCGGTGGCAAGCTGATTGGCCTGCGCCAGCGTCCACTCGCCCGCAAGGCGCAGCGCCCGCGAGTCAGGCTGGAGATGGGCGGCTTGCATGGATGTATCGGTTGGCATGCGCGGGAACATAGCATCGGCGCGCGGTGCCGGCGCTGCGCCGATTCAGCTTGCGCACGCGTCCCGCGCGACTGTGCGCCGGTTAGCACAGGCGTGTTGGGCGTTCTGATTCGAAGTTCAAGCGGCATGCTAGAGTTCCGCCGCTTTCCACCCGGAGTTCACACATGAATCGATTCGTATCCCTGGCGGCCGCTGGCCTGTTCTCACTCGGCCTGGTTGCCTGTGGCAGCGAGAGCGGAAGCCCGGCTGACGCAGCCAAGGCCACTGCCACCCCGGACGCCGCCGTCAAGGCTGCTGCCGACGCCCTTCGCGACAACAACATCCAGCAATTCGTGCAGCTGTCGCTGCCTGAGGCCCGCTACAACGAGGTCAAGGCAAAGTTCGACAGCCGCGAGCGCACTCCGCCCGAGGCCGGCGAAGCCGCCGAGTTCGCGGAGATGATGACCAAGCTGACCGCCGACGGCGCCGAAGACGCGCTGATGGCCGAGCTTGAGCCCGCGCTGGTGCAGTTCGAAGCCGAAATGGCCCCGCAGCTGCCGATGATGATCGGCATGGGCCGCGGCTTCGCCGTGCAGGGCATCCAGCAGAACACCGACCTGACCGAAGACCAGAAGCGCCAGGCCACCCAGGTGGTGGACGCTGTCGGCAACTGGCTGTCGACGGTCAAGCTGACCGACCGTGAGCTGGCCAAGAGCGCGATCGCCAAGGCGGTCGCCGCCGCACGCACGCTCGACCTCAAGAGCCTGGAGCAGGTCAATGCGCTGTCGTTTGACGAAGCCCTGGCCAAGGCCGGTATCGCCTTCGGTGGCGCCAAGGACGTGCTGGCTGTCTACGGCATGGACGTCAATGCCACCCTCGGCAGCGTCAAACCGTCGGTGTTGACCGAGCAGGGCGACACTGCACGCGTCGGCACGACCTACAGCCTGCTGGGGCAGGATCTGACCAGCGAGCAGGACATGATCCGCGAAGGCGATCGCTGGTACAGCAAGGACACCATCAAGGCCGTCTCCGATGCGCTGGTTGAAGCCCCGGCTGATCCGGTTGCCCCGGCTGCCGAAACCGACGCAGCTGGCGAAGAAGCCGAAGAAACCGAAGAACCGGCTGTGATCGACGACGAAGAAGAAGAAGCGACCAACTGATCGCGCTTGGCCGCAGTGGCGCCGCTGGAGAGGGCCGCCATTGAAAGGTCACAACGCCAGCAAAGGGCGGCCCACGGGCCGCCCTTTGCGTTTCTGGTCAGGCCTTGGGGAACAGGCGTCTCCGCGCGGACGGAACCCTGGCCGCACACAGCGCGCTTGGGCCTGAACCTGCGCGAACTCCCTGCAACCCGCACCGGCACCGGCATGCTCCGCTCTCGCGGCCTGCGGGTTTCATCGGCCTCGCCCGGGGCGCAACTCAGCCTTTCAGCCATAATCCGCCCATGAGCGAAAAAGCTGCCTCCGAACCCCTGTTGATGCGCCTACTCGGCCGCCTTCTGCGCCCGTGGGTCTCGATCCGCCGAGAACCGTCCACGCCTGTCGATCAACTCATCCGGCCGGAGCTGCCGGTCTGCTATGTGATCGAGCGCTACGGCCTGACCAACAACGCCATCCTGACCCGCGCCTGCGCAGAAGCCGGCCTGCCGTCGCCGCTGCTGCCGATCTGCGGGAACTCCGCCTTCGGCGGCGAGCGTGCGCTGGTGGCGCTGTCGCGTCGCCAAAGCACCTGGTTCGGCCGGCCGCGCTCGCGCACACATTCCGCCAGCTTGGCGCGCCTGGTCGAAGCGCTGGAGCTGAACCCGGATATCGACGTGCAGATCGTGCCGGTGTCGATCTTCGTCGGCCGCGCGCCGGACCGCGAAAGCGGCTGGTTCCGCGTGCTGTTCTCGGAGAACTGGGCCATGGTCGGCCGCTTCCGTCGCGCGCTGTCGGTGCTGCTGAACGGGCGCGGCACCATCGTCCAGTTCGCGCCCGCGGTATCGCTGCGTGAGGCGCTGTCAGAAGGCCTGCCGCGCGAGCGCACCGTGCGCAAGGTGTCGCGCGTGCTGCGTGCACATTTCAGCCGCGTCCGCACCGCCGTCATCGGCCCCGATCTGTCGCACAAGCGCACCTTGGTCGACGGCGTGCTGGCGTCTGAAAGCGTCAGTGCCGCGATTGCCGACCAGGCCCGGCGCAGCAACAGCAGCATCGAGCAGACCCGCGGCAAGGCGCGTCGATATGCGCTGGAGATCGCCGCCGACTACTCGCACCCGGCGGTGCGCTCGGCCTCGTTCATGCTCACGCCGTTCTGGAACAAGCTCTACGACGGCGTCACCGTGCACCACTTCGACACCCTGAAGCAGGTCGCACCTGGGCATGAAGTTATCTACGTGCCCTGCCACCGCAGCCATATCGACTACCTGCTGCTGTCGTACCTGCTGTACGTCAACGGCATCGTGCCGCCGCACATCGCCGCCGGCGTCAATCTGAACCTGCCGATCGTCGGGCCGATCCTGCGCCGCGGCGGCGCGTTCTTTCTGCGCCGCAGCTTCAAGGCCAACCCGCTGTATTCGGCCGTGTTCAGCGAATACGTCGCCAGCCTGATCACCCGCGGCGTGTCGATCGAGTACTTCATCGAAGGCGGACGCTCGCGCACCGGCCGTCTGCTGGAGCCCAAGGCCGGCATGTTGGTGATGACCCTGCGCGCCTTCCTGCGCCAGCCACGCCGGCCGGTGGTGTTCCAGCCGGTCTACATCGGCTACGAGAAGGTGATGGAAGGCAAGAGCTACATCGCCGAGCTTAGCGGCGCGCCAAAAGAGAAAGAATCCCTGCTCGGCCTGCTGCGCGCCTTCGGCGGCGTGTTGCGCAAGCGCTACGGCAAAGTCGCGGTGAACTTCGGCGAGCCGATCTTTCTCAACCAGGTGCTCGACAGCCACGATGCCGATTGGCGCCGCTTCGAGACCCAGCCCGACGAAAAGCCCGCTTGGCTGAATGCCGCGGTGGAGGATCTCTCGGTACAGATCCATCGTCACATCAACCAGGCGGCCGATGTGAACCCGGTCAACCTGCTGGCGCTGTGCTTGTTGGCGACACCGAAACAGGCGATGGCCGAATCCGATCTGCTGTCCGCGCTCGATCTGATGAAGGCGCTGCTTGAGCGGCTGCCGTTCTCCGGCCGCGTCACCGTGACGCCGCAAAGCCCCGCCGAAATCATCAAGTACGGCGAAGGCGTCAACGTGCTGGAGCGCGTCAGCCATCCCTTGGGTGACGTGTTGCGCTTCCCCGGCGACATCGCCGTGCTGCAGACCTATTACCGCAACAACGTCGTCCACCTGTTCGCTGCCGCTTCGTGGGTGGCCTGCTGCTTCCAGAACAACCGCCGCATGAGCCGCAGCGGTGTGCTCCGCCTCGGGCGCCTGCTGTACCCGTTCGTGCAGGAGGAACTGTTCCTGCCGTGGGAGGAGGACGAATTCGCCCAGCGCATCGAGGCCACCATCGATCTGCTGATCGAGCGCGGCCTGTTCAGCCTGGACGAATCCGGCGCGATCCAGCGCGGCCCGGGCCAGACCGACGAAGTGTTCCAGCTGCGCGTGGTCGCGCACGGCCTGCAGCAGGCCTTCGAGCGCTACTACATCGCCATCGCCGTACTGGTGAAGAATGGCTCGGGCGTGCTTTCGACCGGCGAGCTCGAGAACTTCTGCCAGCTCACCGCGCAGCGGCTGTCCCTGCTGTTCTCGCAGGCCGCACCGGAGTTCTTCGACCGCAGCCTGTTCCGCGGCTTCATCGGCAAACTGCGCGAACTCGGCTTCGTCAGGCTCGGCGAGAACAGCAAACTCGCCTTCGACGAGCGCCTCGAAGCCTGGGCCAAGGACGCCCGCATCATCCTCTCGCGTGAACTGCGGCACTCGATCCTGAAGATCACCCCCGAGGTGGTCCGCCAGGTCAAATCAGACGCCGAGATCAGCGCGGAGTGAGCCAAAGGCCAGCCGTCACGCGGGCCTCAGGCGCTGCAGCAACGCAGGCCTGACGCCGCGCGGACGCTGGTCGGGACCGCGCTACCGGCCGTCCGTGGGAGCACAACATCGCGCCAAGTCCGCGATACTGTTGCGCTCAAGTAAACCGGAGCGTCCCATGGCACCGTCCCGATCCCGCACCGAACTGGGTTTTACGCTGACTGAGCTGATGATCGTGGTGGCGATCGCCGCGATCGTCACCACCATCGCGTTGCCGAGCTTCAACGATGCTATCCAGCGCAACCGCATGGCGGCGCAAACCAACGAAGTGATCGCCGGCATCAATCTGGCGCGTACCGCCGGGCTTCAGGCCAATGCCGGCGGCACAATCTGCGCAGCCAACGCAGCCCAGACCGCCTGCGGTGGCAGCTGGGCCAACGGATGGATCATCTGGGTGGATGTGAATCGTAATGGCAGCATGCAGCCCGATGAGCTTCGGGGTCGCGGCGAGATGAACAGTAAAGACCAGATGCTTGGGACCAACCTCATCGCATTCGATGGTAGAGGCCGTCGTGTGCAGCCGACCGTCGCCGAAGGCAACGCCGTGATGGAAATGCAACCCACCGGGTGCGTAGCGGGCAAGCCATTTCTGCGTACCCTGACCGTCAATGCAATCGGGTCGGTAGGTGTTGCCAAAGGAGTGTGCTGACATGGCAGTCAGAGCATTGCTCTCTAGGCCCCGCACCGCGCGGGGTGTCTCGATCATCGAAGTGATGGTCGCGGTCTTGGTGCTGTCTGTAGGCCTGTTGGGCATGGCTACCCTGCTTGCGGTCTCTCTGCGCAACACTCAGAGCGCGTCGCATCGCACCCAAGCCGCGAACGTCGCCTACGAATACGTGGATCTGATGCGCTCCTACACCGCGCGCGGCAGTAACAGTAAAGTCGGCATTCTCTCCCAGGCGAACTTCACGGCCCCTGCCTGTGATATCGCTTCGGCGCCGAGTTACTCGTGCTATGGCGGTTCCGATGCGTTGAACTGCGACGATCGCCGCATCGCTGACCGAGCCTGCAGGGCCCTCCCAGACGGCCGCGTGCGCGCCAGACTCACTCCAATCGGTCCCGCAGCTGCACGTCGGCTGACCTTGGTGGTAGACGTTTGCTGGAACGACGATCGAAGCCAGGAGCCTGTTCGCTCTGCCGGTTGCACGGATCCCAGCGAAACCTTGTTCACCTTGAATACCGAGCTTTGAGGAAGTCGCCAGTGAACAAACCACTAGTCCACCGCAGGCGCGCCAAAGCGAAGCGTCAGGTCGGTCTCTCATTGATCGAGCTGATGGTCGCTATGGGAATAGGCGTAGTACTGCTGCTCGGCCTCGCGCAGATCTTCGGTGCCAGCCGAGCTGCCTTCTCGACCGCCGAGGGCGGTTCCCGTGTTCAGGAAAACTCGAGATTCGCGGTGGATTTTCTGCGCCGGGATCTTCGCATGGTAGGTCACATGGGCTGCATGAATGAGCGCGGGTACATCCGCCAAGCGCCGCTTTTGCCGCGGCTTTACCTGCACAGTGCCAACCCGAGCAGTAACTTCGCTGCCGCACCGTACGCGCTCCGACTTGATTGGCCACTCGACGGATTCGAGTACAACGGCAGCGCTCCGGGCGAAACGGTTGATCTTTCGGGTGGCGTTGCAGCTTCGGGCGGGCCAGGATCGTACTCGCCCGCCCTGCCGGGCGCATTGGGTGCCGTAGCCGCCGACGCGATTGCCGGCAGCGATGTGATCGTCCTGCGCTACCTGAGTGGTGATGCAGTTCGCAGCGCCGTCATGAATATCGCCGCCAATACGATGTCAATCACCAACGCGGCAGACATCCCGTTCTTTGAGCCTCGCGGAATCTACGGCATCAGCAACTGCAGGCAGGTTTCGCTTTTTCAAGCACAAGGAGCCGGCGCGGTCGTACCGGTTGGCCAAGGGGGCTTGAATCTGGTGAATTGGAGCGCAGCAGAGGACGGCTACGCATCCCCCGCGACCGCCGTGTACCGCTACGAGTACGTTGTTTACTACGTCGGAATTGACGGTGCCACCAACGAGCCCGCACTGCGGCAACGACGCCTTGAAGTGGGATCTGCTGGTCTCTTGTCTGCGCCGGTAACCTTGGTCGAGGGCGTCGAGTCGATGCAGTTGGTCTATGGCGTCGACACTGGAGTGATCACTCCAACGGTCAATACGCGTGACGACGTGCTGGACGAGTACCGTGTCGCTTCTACCGTCGGTGGCTTGGCTCCACCTGCCACTCCTGCACTGGCTTGGCAGCAGGTAGTCAATGTGCGCGTGGGCTTGCTCATGCGTAGTCCCGCGCCAGCTGCGGCTATCCGCGATGATGCGTCGCCACTGTTTCGCGCAGCTGACACCGCGTTTCTCATAGATAACGATGACAACCGTGTGCGTCAGGTCTACGAAACCGTCATCACCCTGCGCAACCGCGTGAGGAACTGAATATGTCCGTCCGTAGAACTAACGTGCGCGGTAGCGCCGCCAACCGCCAGCAGGGCGCCGCCCTTTTCGTGTCGATGATGTTCCTGATTCTGCTGACCTTGCTGGCACTCTCCGCTGCTCAGGTCACTGGACTGCAGGAAAAGATGGTTCAGGCCTATTGGTCCGACATTCGCGCTTTTGAGGGCGCCGAAGAACGCTTGCGCATCGCCGAGCGCACGTTGCGGGCAGATGCAGTCACGACAGAATGTCCGACCGTCGATTCCGGTTCAGTGCAGCCTGCTTGGGTGTCGTCAGTCGAGCGACCCACAGCTGCCGCGGTGCATACCCTCAATCTGAGCAAGGGCGAGGCGAGCCGAGGCGGCGGGGTCGGTGGCTCTCTTGAAATAGCCGCCCAGGACGCATCCCAGTGCGCCTATTTCCTGCTCAGCGCCTCTGAGTCCGATGCGCGCGTAGATGCCGACGCCAGTTCGTGGGCTGTAGTTCAAGCCACTTTTGTTCCCTGACCTGACCGGAGACAGTCATGTTTATTCAACGAATCTCAAGCGGTCTTCAGGTCGGTGCGCTCGTTCTGCTTGCCGCCGCCTCTGCACCTGCCAACGCCGACTTCAATATCGCGCAGTACCCCCTGTACGTGCAGCAGCCTGTGAAGCCATCTTTCATCATGGCCGTGGACGATTCAGGCTCGATGAAGTTTGAAACCTTGTTCCCCGGGCGCGACGGCCAGGGCTTCTGGCACCGCCCGTCTGGATCCTTTTTCGTCGCAGATGGTTCCGGCGGCTGGCGACTGCGCACCCAGAGCGATCCATCCTCGCTGGGCGGATTTCATGGCCTGATGCCCTCGGTGAGTAGTCCATTGGACGTCAACCGATTGGCAATCCCGCCGTTGGACAGCTTCGGGTTCGCCCGCGCTCCAAAGTACAACAGCAGCTGGTACGACCCTGAGGTCACCTACCGCCCCTGGAAGAGTGGTGATGGCACCGAGTATGCGAATTCCACGCCTTCCGATGCGCGTCAGGATCCACGCAACGCGAGTCCGCGCTTCAATCTCACCACGAATACCTACGATCAGATAGACGATGCAGATAACGAGTATCTGACCATCAACGAAGGCGGTTTTCCTTTTGCCTTCAGTGCGACCAACGGCTCCCCGGTTACACTCCAGGCCGGCTGGCAGGTCCGCAACGTTGAAAACGCCGTTCAGACCTGTGCAACCAGCGCAGGAGATATCAGCCTGCCAGCGTCCAGCAATGGCACGTGGCTGACGATCACCAGCACCCGAACATTGGCCAATTGCGCCACGTTCCACATCCAGCGGCAATCGGCGGGGCGGATCAATCACGTCAACGAGATGTTCACCGTGCCGGTCGGTGCGACTCTGCCCGCGGGCACTGAGTACTATCGATTCGCTCTGCGCCGTCTGAACGGGGATGGCGATTACAACGATGTCGTGGGCGGCCGGTACGAAAGCTCGCTCGACCCTGGCAACAACAACCGAGTCGACTCCTGCGGTGGTCTGGGCGCTGACCGCATGCAACGCGATACTTGGGTGACGCTGACTACGGCGCTGACGATTACGGATGCGACCTACAGTGGTTGCCGCGTCGGTCTGCGCAACTACATGCCGACTTTCTACCTGCCCGCCGATGCACCCGCTCCGGCAGGCTACAACGTCGCGACCCGTGTTCTGGCCATTGATGCTTGCGGAACCGGCTGCAACCTGAATCGCTACGAGATCCGCTCGGCCAATTATTCGTCAGCGGCTGTGTACAACGAGCAGATGCAGAATTTCGCCAACTGGTACACCTTCTACGGTAATCGCAACCGCGCGATGATCTCTGGCATGACGCGCGCACTGGCCGATGTCACCTTCATGCGGGTGGGGTTCTTCCGGATCAACAACCGCGCTGACGTGGTAATGAATGATCTTGAGATCCAGGCCGCCCGGAACAATCTCTACAACAATTCGCTGCTGAATCTCCCGGCCAGCGGCTCCACGCCGAATCGACAGGCGGTCGATCATCTGGGCACGCAGTTCATGCGTGCGCCTGCTGCGGCCAACGCTGTCAACCCTCCGGAGCCCTTCCTCAACGAGGCCGATGGTGGTGCCTGCCAGGTCAACGGTGGAATGCTCTTTACAGACGGCTACTCCAATCAGGACGGCCCGGCGGTGGGCAATCTCGACCAGGCAATGGGCGCGCCATTCTCGGATGGAAACTCCGATACGCTGGCGGACATCACTGCAAAGTACTACCTGAATTCCCTGCAGCCCGGGTTTGCCAACCAGGCAGGCATTCGGGTGTCTGCGGCTTGCAATGGCACGCCCGACCCTTGGGTGGATTGTCAGGAGTTCCCCCACATGAATTTCTATGGCGTCACCTTGGGCGCGAAGGGTAATTCATTCGGCGTGACTCACGCGATCGACCCAAATGACTGGACCGAGGGCTACAGCAATCCGCCGGCTTGGCCCGCCCGCGAGAACGATCAACCGTCCACCGTGGATGACATCTGGCATGGCGCGATCAACTCGCGTGGCCGATACATCAATGCGACATCGCCGGAGCGAATCACCCAAGCCATGCGCGACGTTTTGCTCGAGGTCAGCAGCCGTGCGCGCCCGGCCGGCGGTGTTGCCGCTTCGGGCTCGCGTACCGGTGACGGCTTTCTGGTCTACGTGCCGGAGTATTTCTCCGACGACTGGACGGGCGACCTGAAGGCCTATCGGTTGACCCCAAGCGGTGCGCTGGCCAGCCCCGCCGTCTGGAGCGCAGCGTCGCTTCTGCAGCCGGTTGCACCTGGCTCCCGGCAGATCTTTGCTTCCGTCGGCGGCAGTCTGGTCAATTTCACCACCGCTGGTTTAGGCGGGGCGACCAATGCACAGTCGCTGCTGCAGATCGGGGCTGGCGATTTCACGGCTTACGGTGCTGGCGTCACGGTCCCCGATGTAATCGATTACGTGCGCGGTGATCAGTCGCGCGAAGTCGCAAACGGGGGCAATCTGCGCAATCGGCGCAGTAAGCTGGGCGATATTCTGAACTCCCAGCCCGAGCTCACGACTGCAGCCAGCTTTCCGTATGCACAGCTTGCACCTGCGGAAGGTGGCGGTTCCACCGGCCCTGGCAGCTACGGTGCGTACATCACGGCCAAGCGTTCGCGTACTCCGGTGCTGTTCGTTGGGGCGAACGACGGCATGCTGCACGCCATCAATTCTTCCGCTACCGGTGGCCAAATCCTGTTCAGCGTGATCCCGAATTCAGTGCTCCCAAGGCTGAAGGAGCTCCCGAAGCGTACCTACTCGCATCGGTATTTCGTTGACGGTTCGCCGAACCAGGCGGATGTGCGGGTAGGCGGAGCGTGGGCTACCTATTTGTTCTCGAACAACGGCGCCGGCGGGCGTTCAGTGATGGCTCTTGATGTCACCAATGCAGCCAGTGGCTTCAGCGCTAGCAACTTCAAATGGGAATTCCAGAATGCGGGCCTCGGCAACGTGATGCACGCGCCGCGCGCCGCTCTGCTCGAGGGTGGCGCATGGGTGGCCCTGGTCGGCAATGGTCCCAACAGCGACGACCATCGCGCCCGGCTGTTCGTGCTGAACGCAGGCACTGGCGCCATTAGCCAGGCGGTCGAAGTGGGTGCTGGCAGCTTCGCTGACCCCAATGGGCTCACCTCGATCACACCGATTGATACGGATTTCAACGGCAAGGCAGACACTCTTTACGGCGGTGATCTTCACGGCAACGTATGGAAGTTCAACGTCGAGGGGAACGCTGTTGAAGTTGCAAACGGCGGCAACCCGTTGTTTATCGCACGCGACTCCGCCGGCGCCCGTCAGCCGATTACCGGAACCGTGTCTGCGGGCTTGCATCACATCAGCGGTCAGCTGGTGGTGTTTGGTACGGGCAAGTACTTCGAGGTTGGCGACAATCAGGCTGGGCCTACCTCTCAGGTTCAGAGCTTCTATGGCTTGTGGGACAAGAACGACAGCTCTTCCATTTCCGGCCGCGGTCAGCTGCAGCAGCAGACCCTGGGAGAAACCACGATTGATAGTCGCGTGTTCCGTACGATCAGTGATACGCCGGTCGATTGGCAATCCCAGCGGGGCTGGTTCATGGATTTGACCGTCGGCTCAGCCGGTAATGGTGAGCGGGTGCTTGGTAGGCCAAGAGTGCTTCTTGGCAATGTGGTATTCACCACCTACCTGCCGCAGGGTGACATCTGTAATCCGGGTGGTGTGAGTCGCGCCTACGTGGTTGATCTTCTGACCGGCGCGCCCGACGGCAATATTGCGGGCGGCAGCTGCTCGAACTGCGGTGGTGCTGTGATCGCTGTCGAAGGTGCGCCGGTAGCTTCGCCGCCCGTGGCGGTACGCCCGCCCAGCGATGGTGCTCGTGAGGGTATTGATAGGCCTGTCCAGGACCGCGATGGCTCAGGCAATCTGGTCAATCCGACCCCCGCGCCGGGTTGCCGCAATGACATCGGCCTCATCCTGGGCGAAGGCTACGCGCGCTTGAAAGAGATCGACTGCGGACGCCAAGCCTGGCGACAGCTGCAGTGATTTGGTGACGCAAGGCCGGGCATTGCCTGGCCTTGCCGTGTTCCAATCCATCAAAACCGGGGACCACCATGCACATACAGCCGTATCGCCGACTGCAGTCGGGCTTCACTCTCATCGAGGTCATGATCGTCGTGTTGGTTGTGGCCATTCTGGCCGCCATCGCCTTACCGGCCTACAACGAGCAGATCCGCAAATCGCGCCGCGCCACCGCGCAGGCGGCCATGCTGGAAATGTCGCAGTGCATGGAGCGCTTCAACACCGCTAATGGAACTTACGTCGGCGGGGGTGCCCGCTGCCAGCAGGCGGCGACAGATCGCTATACCTACGTGATCAACGTGGCTTCGCGCGTCGCTTTCACCATTGCATCAGAACCCCAAGGCGGACAGGTTTCAGACTCCTGCGGCGCTCTTGGCCTGAATCAAGCTGGCACTCGAACCCACAGCAGCGGCACGAACTGTTGGCAGTAGAAGTTCCGGCGCAGGTTTGAGGAAGTACACGGACGGCGAGCCCAAGGGTTCGCCGTTTCGCTTGTTGGGCCTGGACGTATCCAGGGCCATCGGCCAAGTGCTCTGGGTGCCTTCGCTCGCTGGCGCCAATCGCTGTGAGCGTGGCCGCCGGCGTTCAGCGCAAACCTGGTGGCCGACCCGGTTTCCGTTTCCCACAATCCGGCGGATCACCGAGACGGTTGGACTTTGCATCCATCCGCGCCCATCGCTTCGTAGTTGGTAGCACACGCTGGTGCGGGCACACAGCCTGCTTGCCTGCTCAGCCACGGATTGAAAGAGGGGGACTTCATGCACACCAGGTTCCGCAGTGACTACCGGCGCATCGGGCTCGCAGCCGCGCTCATGTTCGCGCTATCGCCCTCTCTTGCGCAGGAGCGCGCACCCAACCGCAGCGGCAAACTCCTGCTCACCGGCGGCGTATCGCAGCTTGAAGGCAGTGGCGGCGGCGGGCTGACGCCCTGGGCCTTGATCGGCGGCTACGGCACGCGCGATCAGATCGGCGCCAATGCCTACTACACCCGCGTCGATGTCTCCGACTACAGCCTCGACAGCTATGGCGCCCTGGTCGGCTTCTACGATCGGGTTGAGCTCAGCATCAGCCGGCAGGAGTTCGACACCCAGGCGGTGGGTGCAGCGCTTGGCGTCGGCCGCGGCTTCAGCTTCAACCAGGACACGGTTGGCCTGAAGATCAAGCTGTTCGGCGACGCCGTGTACGAGCAGGACAGCTGGCTGCCGCAAGTCTCATTTGGCGCTCAGCACAAGCGCAACGACCAGCCGGACGTGCTCGCTTTTGTGGGCGCGGATCGCCACGACGACATCGACTTCTATCTCTCCGCCACCAAGCTCTACCTCGGCAGCAGCCTGCTGGTGAACGGCAACCTCCGCTACACCCGCGCCAACCAGTTCGGCATTCTCGGTTTCGGTGGCGACCAGCGCAGCAGCCGCAGCCTGCAGTTCGAGGGCAGCATCGCGAGCCTGCTCAGCCGCAATCTTGCGCTTGGCGCGGAGTTCCGCAGCAAGCCCGACAACCTCGGCATCGCCGATGAAGACGCGGCATGGGATGTATTCCTGGCCTGGGCGCCGAGCAAGCACGCCTCACTGACGCTGGCCTATGTCGACCTCGGCAACATCGTGATCGCAGACGACCAGCGCGGCTGGTACGCCAGCCTGCAGTTCGGCTTCTGATAAAGGACATCCGATGAACATTCGTAGCATTGCTCTGCTGGCGGTATTCGCTGCCGCAGCCAGCGTTCTCGCGCCGTCTGCCGTGCACGCCCAGGCGAATCCTGCACCGGCACACCCGGAGCTGCGCCCCGTGCTCGATGAGTTCGGTGGGGTTGATGGCCTCACCGTGCTGATGGACGAGTTCATGGCCCGCCTGCTGGATGACGCCCGCACCCGCGAGTTCTTCGAGTTCTCCGACCAAACGCGCGTGAAGCAACAGCTGGTTGAGCAGTTCTGCGTGATCCTCGGCGGCGACTGCGTTTACAGCGGGCGCAGCATGGCCGAGTCACACCAGGGCCTGGACATCCGCCGCGGCGAATTCAATGCCTTGGTGGAGATCCTGCAGGAGGCCATGGATTCCCGTGGCGTGCCGTTTGCGGCACAGAACAAGCTGCTCGCCAAGCTGGCGCCGATGCATCGTGAGGTAGTGACAAAGTAGGGTGGCCGAGGTTTGTTGGTAGTGGCCGGGCTTTCAATCCACCAAGAGGTCAGCTCGGCGAATTCCGTAGCACCACCGGTTTCGACATGCCCCTCAGATTCGCACTCTGCACTTCCAGCAAGGTCCACGCGCTGCATGCCAGGGTTTGCTCCATAGACAGGCTGTAGCGGAAACCGACCCGATCGGCCAGAGGTGCCAACAACCGCTCGGCCCAGCGCCAGCCACGGGCGCCACTGAAATGATTCAGGACAAAGATGTGCCCTCCGGGACAACACGCTCGCCGCACCTCAGCGAGCAAGGCCTGTGGGTTGGGAGTCACCGAAAGCACATAGGGCAGGGTGACGCAGTCAAAGCTGTCGTCGTCGAACGGCAGTTGCTCTGCATCGGCACACAGCAGGCTGATCTCGCCTGGCTGGCGCTACAGAATGCGCAGCCGCGCTCGCGCTCGCGCCAGCATCTCCGGCGACAAGTTCAAGCCGCAGATCTGTGTATTCGCGGCTTAGCGATGCAGGGCCAGCCCGGTGTTGATGTCCACCTCCAGCCGTCGCCGAGTCGCCTGCATGCGCACCGCATTCGCCATCGCCGCCACGGCGTGCGTCAAGCGCGCGGCCCTACGCGAAGCCGTTCAGCGGCGCATAGGCGCGGTGGGCCTTCAGCAATGCTGCCCTGGTGATTCCGGCCACGTGTGCTCCCGTGTGTGCCCATGGCAATCAGCGTGCTGCGCGTACTTGCGACAACTGCGTTAGCTGCGAGTGCGCCTGCAGTGTCGAGCGCGGCGGCTCGGTCGGCACGCGAGTGTCGGTCCGATCGGCCGGGGAGGGTCGACACGATCGTGCACCAAATGCCGCAGCAGTTGTTGCGCTAGCGGGCGGGCGGGAAAGGTCGAAAACCCCCGACCCAGCTGCCCAGAATCATCGACTTGTCGTACGCTTTTCCACCCCTCTCACCGAGACCACCCATGAGTCGCTGGCGAGCTTTTGCGATCCATCTTGCCATCAGCCTGCTGATCATCGGCGGCTTGGCTTTCGGCCTGTTCTACCTGTGGTATCCGCCGCATCTGCTGGGCTTTGCCAAGGCCGACACCCTGTTCGGCCTAGTGGCGGGGATCGACATCATTGTCGGCCCGTTGTTGACCTTGATCGTGTTCAAGGCAGGCAAGAAATCCCTGCGTTTCGACCTCGCGGTAATCGCGTTGCTGCAGCTGCTGTTTCTTGGCGGCGGCCTGTGGACCGTCTGGACAAGCCGACCGGTGTTTATCGTCGCCGCCATCGATCGCTATGAGCTGGTTTTCGCCAACGAGGTCGATGCGGCAGATCTGGCCAAGGCGACGCTGCCCCAGTTTCAGCGGCTGCCGATGTTCGGCCCAGTTTTGGTGGGCTTGCGCAAGGCCGAAGGTCAGGAGGAGTTTTTCGAGGCGCTGGAGGGCGGGCCGACCAGCCGCCGGCCGCAGTTCTATGTTGAGTTGCCTGCCGCTGCGCGGGAGGTGCTGGCGCGGGCGCGCACGCCGGGCGAGCTGCAGGCTTTCGACAGCTTCTTCAACCCCGATCGGATCGAGAGGGTCGCTGAAGCACTGAGCGCTTCGCCTGAGGCGCGGCTGGTGCCGTTCATGTCGGTACGTGGAGACATGCTGCTGGAGCTGGACCCCGAAACCGGGCTGCCGCGCCGATACATCGATCCCTCCCATCCTTGAGTTTGCAGTTCGCCGCCGGAGCTGCTGGCCGCCTTCTGACAATTTGCGTCACAATTCGCCGCGTAGTCCCGGATGCCGATTGACTGCACCCCGGAGCATCGTGAGCACCGACACAATCGTTTCGCGAGCGTAACAACCTGCCGAAGTTTTGGTGTTGGGGATCTAAGCAAACCATTGAATTTTAATGGTAATTTAGATCCATCCGCATCACGGCAAAGGTTGGCACGCTTGCTGCTTTAACCTCTCTGCACGCAACGCAGTGCTGGCTCGAAGGGCCAAGGATTCGGCGAGAAGCCAGTCCGGCGCGGCGTGAAACTGAAGCACCCCAACTCAACTTGTTTTCCCGGGAGATACACCATGAAGAAGCAGAGCGGCTTTACCCTGATCGAACTGATGATCGTCGTCGCCATCATTGGCATCCTGGCCGCCATCGCGCTGCCGGCTTACCAGGACTACACCATCCGCGCCCGCGTCTCTGAGGCGGCTGTGCTGGCCTCGGGCGCCAAGGCGACTGTCGGCGAGAACATCGCCAATGCGGGCGGCGTCATCGGCGCCGGTTCATGCGCTGGTGTTGACGTGACCGCGCCGGCAACCGTGAACGTGGCCACCTTTGGCTGCGCAGACGCCACTGGCGTGATCACCGTGGGCACCACTGCGGCGGCCGGCGGCGTGACGCTCACGTTTACGCCGGCTCTTGGCGTTGGCGCTGTCGGGACAACGTGGGCTTGCGCGCAGACGGCCGGTCAGCCCCAGCATGTCCCGGCCGAGTGCCGCTAAGCAGCCGATAGGCTTCGGGCAAGGCTGGCCGGTACGGGGCCACGGCTGAAGTGCGATTCTGCGGACGGCGGTTAGAAATCTAGCCGCCGTCTTTGCGTTCAAGGGGGCTGAACGTGAACAAGAACACCGGATTCACCTTGATCGAGCTGATGATTGTGGTCGCGATCATCGGCATCCTGGCGGCGATTGCCTTGCCTGCGTACCAGGACTACACCATACGGGCGCGGGTGGCCGAAGCCGTCACCTTGGCGTCGCACGCCAAGACGACCGTGACCGAAAATATCCAGAACAACAACATTCTCGACGCGCGCGCTTGCGATGGCGTGCAGATCACCCCGCCTTCGACCGATAACGTGGCGACCTACACGTGCGCGAACGGCATCGTCACCATCGGCACGACGCCCAGGGCCGGTAGTGTCACTCTCGATTTCCGGCCTTCGATAGGCGTGGCCCAGAACATTATCTGGGAATGCGTGCTGACGGCGGGCGCCGCCCAGCATGTACCTGCCGAGTGTCGCTGAGGCCGTATTTCTTCCACGATCTGATGTTTTGCTCGACTCGGTTCCGCGCCTGGGCATAGTTCAGGCGCAAGCTTGCCGGGAATCCTGGCGTTGCATTTCGTGACACTCTTCGCGGAACCGGCTGTTCGCCGCGACTTATGTGCTGTGTTTCGGTAAGAGCATGCGGTAAAGTCCTGTTCAGACACGCATAAGCCTCGGAGCAGCCCCGCATGAATGGTCCGGCCACCGTCAACCTGGTGGGGATTACCGGTATCGCCCGCCGCCTGGTGCAGGACGGTCACTTGGGCGAGGCCGACGCGCGCAAGGGCATCGAGGAAACGTCCGGTAAGGACAAGCAGCCGATGGCGGTCTGGCTGGCCGCGCGCGGCCTGGTCAGCGGCAACCAGATCGCGGCGGCGCAGGCGGTCGAGTTCGGCATGCCCCTGGTCGATGTGCAAGCCATGGACAGCGCGCAGATGCCAGTGCGCTTGATCGATGAAAAGCTGATCACCCAGCACCGCGCCCTGCCGCTGTACAAGCGCGGCAATCGGCTGTTTGTGGGCATCGCCGACCCCACCAATACCCGCGGCCTGGACGAGATCAAGTTCGCTGCCAATCTGACCGTTGAGCCTATCTTGGTTGCGCAGGATGCGCTGGACCGCGCGATCGAGAATGCGCTGTCGGCGGCGGACGCCAGCGTTGGCGATATGGAGGATTCCGAAGGGCTGGAGAACCTCGAGCTCGGCGACACCAGCGATGAGGGCGATGCGGCCGGCGGCGTGGATGCCCGCGGCGACGATACCCCAGTGGTGCGCTTCGTCAACAAGATGCTGGTGGATGCGATCAAGCGCGGCGCCTCGGATATCCACTTCGAGCCCTACGAGGCCGAGTACCGCGTGCGCTTCCGCATGGACGGCATTCTCAAGACCATCGCCAAGCCGCCGGTGAAACTGAGCCCGCGGATTTCCTCCCGCCTGAAGGTGATGTCGGCCTTGGATATCGCCGAGCGGCGCGTGCCGCAGGACGGCCGTATCAAGCTCAATCTTTCCAAGACCAAGTCGATGGACTTTCGCGTCAGCACTTGCCCGACCCTGTTCGGCGAAAAGATCGTGCTGCGCATCTTGGATGGCAGCGCGGCCAAGCTGGGCATCGACAAGCTCGGCTACGAGGACGACCAGAAGAAACTGTTCCTGGACGCAATCGACAAGCCTTACGGCATGGTGCTGGTGACCGGCCCGACGGGTTCGGGAAAGACAGTCTCGCTGTACACCGCGCTGAATATCCTCAACACCGAAGGTCGCAATATCAGCACGGTGGAAGACCCGGTCGAGATCCGCGTGCCGGGCATCAACCAGGTGCAGCAGAACAACAAGCGCGGCATGACCTTCGCCGCCGCCCTGCGCAGCTTTCTGCGCCAGGACCCGGACGTGATCATGGTCGGCGAAATCCGCGACCTCGAAACCGCTGAGATCGCGGTCAAGGCGGCGCAGACTGGCCATATGGTGCTCAGCACCCTGCACACCAATGACGCCCCGCAAACCGTCAGCCGTTTGATGAACATGGGCATCGCGCCCTACAACATCATCAGCTCGGTGAGCCTGGTGATCGCCCAGCGCCTGGCGCGCCGCCTGCACGACTGCAAAAAGCCGATCAATTTGCCCAAACCCGCCCTGTTGGCCGAAGGTTTCAGCGAGGCCGAGATCGATGCCGGCATCACCCTGTACGAGGCGGTGGGCTGCGATGAGTGCAACGAGGGCTACAAGGGCCGCACTGGCATCTACCAGGTGATGCCGCTGACCGAAGAGATCCAGGCCATCATTCTGCAGGGCGGCAATGCGATGCAGATCGCCGCCGCGGCCCTGGCCTCAGGCATCCCCGACCTGCGCAAGAGCGCGCTGAAAAAAGCGCGCAACGGCGTCACCAGCCTCGCCGAAATCAACCGCGTCACCAAGGACTAAGCCATGGCCGTAGCCACCAAAACCGCCGCGCGCCCCAACGCTCGCCCCCTGCCCGTACGCAAGGGCAGCGAACTGCAGACCTTCACTTGGACCGGCAAGGACAAGCGCGGCACGGTGATGAAGGGCGAGCAGTTGGCCAAAAATGCCAATCTGCTGAAGGCCGATCTGCGCCGACAGGGCATTACGCCTGGCAATGTCAAGCCTAAGGCCAAGCCACTATTCGGTTCCGCCGGCAAGACCATCAGCGCGAAGGACATCGCAATCTTCAGCCGTCAGATCGCCACCATGATGAAGTCAGGTGTGCCGCTGGTGCAGAGCTTCGAGATCATTGCCGGCGGCCAGAACAATCCGCGCATGAAGGACATGCTGGACGACATCCGCAGCAATATCGAAAGCGGCAGCACGCTACACGAGGCACTGAAGCGTCACCCGGCGCAGTTTGATGAGCTGTACCAGAACTTGGTCAAGGCCGGCGAAGGTGCCGGTGTGCTGGACACGGTGCTGGACACGATTGCCAGCTACAAGGAAAACACCGAAGCGCTGAAGGCGAAGATCAAGAAGGCCCTGTTGTACCCGATCATTATCATCGTAGTGGCGTTTGGCGTGTCCGCGTTGCTGCTTATTTTTGTTGTGCCACAGTTTGAAACGGTGTTCTCGAATTTTGGCGCGGAGCTGCCGGCATTCACACAGATGATTGTCGCTGCGTCAAAGTTCTTTACTGCCTACTGGTGGGCGATTTTCGGTCTCATCGCAGGAGGCGCGATCGCCCTGTTCCAAGCCAACAAGCGATCGGTGGCCTTTGCGCGCTTCAAGGACCGACTGCTGCTGAAACTCCCCGTGATCGGCCAGATCATGCACAACTCGGCGATCGCTCGCTTTGCGCGCACCTTGGCCACCACCTTCAAGGCCGGCGTGCCGCTGGTCGAGGCGATGGAAACCGTGGCGGGTGCCACCGGCAATATCGTCTACACCGATGCGGTCAATCGCGTGCGCCAGGACATCGCGGTGGGCTATCCGCTGAATACGGCGATGCGCCAAGTCAACCTGTTCCCGCATATGGTGCTCCAGATGACCGCGATCGGTGAAGAAGCCGGCGCGCTGGACACCATGTTGTTCAAGATCGCCGAGTTCTACGAGCGTGAGGTCAATGACGCCGTCGACTCGCTGTCGACCATGCTCGAGCCGTTCATCATGGTGATTATTGGCGTGCTGGTCGGTGGCATGGTGGTGGGTATGTACCTGCCCATCTTCAAGCTCGGCGCTGCGATTTAAGCCGCCGTGCTCGACGCCCTGATCGCCTACCCGGCGCTGGCCATCTCCAGCGCCGCGGTGCTTGGCCTGCTGGTCGGCAGCTTTTTGAATGTGGTGATCCTGCGCTTGCCGCCGCGGATGGAATGGCAGTGGAAGCGCGACGCCCGCGAGGTGCTCGAACTGCCGGAAGACCCCAGCTCGGCGCCGCCCGGCATCGTGGTGAAAGGTTCGCACTGCCCCAAATGCGGGGTAGGGCTGAAGCCCTGGCACAACATCCCGGTATTCAGCTGGCTGGCCCTGCGCGGCCGCTGTCATGGCTGCGGTACTGGCATCAGCTTGCAGTACCCGGCGGTGGAGCTGATCACCGGCCTGCTGTTTGCGGTGGTGGTCTGGCAGTTCGGGGTGAGCTGGCAGGCGCTGGCGGCGCTGGCCTTCACCGCGGTGCTGGTAGCGGCCAGCGGTATCGACCTGCGCACCACCCTGCTGCCGGATGATTTGACCCTGCCGCTGCTGTGGCTGGGCTTGCTGGTGAGCATTTCCGCCTTGTTTGTGGACCCGACTCAGGCGATCTGGGGTGCTGCCGCCGGCTACCTGAGCCTGTGGAGCGTGTACTGGGGCTTCAAGCTGCTGACGGGCAAGGAGGGCATGGGCTACGGGGACTTCAAACTCCTGGCCGCGCTCGGTGCCTGGTGCGGCGCCAGCGGCATCATCCCGATTCTGCTGATGTCTTCAGTGATCGGCGCGATCGTCGGCAGCATCTGGCTCAGCCTCAAAGGCCGCAACAAAGCCACGCCGATCCCCTTCGGCCCCTACCTCGCCGCCGCCGGCTGGGTGCAGTTCCTGTGGGGCGAGCAGATCGTTGGCGCGTACATGCGTTACGCCGGGCTGAGCTGAATTCAGCGCGGTATCGCTTTACCCGCGCAGCGGTGGCCGCGCTGCGCTTGTGCCAACAAGCGCGAGTGACGCGGCGCGCGCCATCGAAGCCGCACGGCGCATCCGCGTACGTGATGTCGTCCTTTGCACGCATGCGCCGAAGCGTGGCCGCGGCGCAGCGCGAGCCGGCAGATCCGCCTAAACTGCGCGGCCCCACGCACTGGACCTGTCATGGCGCTCAAAGCCACCGTCTATCGCGCCGAGCTACAGGTGTCGGATCTGGATCGGCACTACTACGCAACGCATACCCTGACCCTGGCCCAGCATCCGTCCGAGACCGATGCGCGGCTGATGGCGCGCCTGCTCAGCTTCGGCCTGTTCGCCGAAGAGCGGCTGGAGTTCGGCCGTGGCCTGAGCGCCGAAGACGAGCCCGATCTGTGGCTGCGCTCCCTCACCGGCGAGATCGAGCACTGGATCGAGCTCGGCCAGCCCGACGAGGCGCGCATCCGCCGCGCCTGTGGGCGTTCGCGCAAGGTCAGCTTGGTCGGCTACAGCGGCCGCGCGTTTTCGGTGTGGTGGGAGAAGAACGCCAGCGCGCTGGCCCGCTGCGGCAATCTGCAAGTGATCGAATTGCCGCCCGGCTGCGCCGAGGCGATGGCGCCTTTGCTGGCTCGCGGCATGCGCCTGCAGTGCCTGATCCAGGAGGGCGAGGTGCAGCTGATGAGCGATACCGACACCGTCAACGCGACTCCGGTCGTTCTGCAGGCGATCGCCGAACGTGGCTGAAGCGGCGAGCAGCGACGTACTGGTGATCGGCGGCGGTGCGGCCGGATTGTTCTGTGCCCTCACTGCCGGCCAGCGCGGGCGGCGGGTGCGGGTGATCGAGCACGCCAACCGCTGCGGCAAGAAGATCCTGATGTCCGGCGGCGGCCGCTGCAACTTCACCAATACCGGCACCCGGCCGGAGAACTTCCTCTCCGCCAACCCACATTTCTGCAAGTCGGCGCTGGCACGCTACCGGCCCGAGCACTTCATCGCCCTGGTCGAGCGCCACGGCATCGCTTACCACGAGAAAGAACTCGGCCAGCTGTTCTGCGATGACTCGTCCAAGCAGATCGTCAAGATGCTGCTCGACGAATGCGTGGCCGCCGGAGTCGAGGTCCGCACCAGCTGCAGCATCGAGGCGGTCGAGAAGACCGCGGCCGGCTTTCGCCTGCGCACCAGCCAGGGCGTGTTCGACGCGCCGGCGCTGGTGGTTGCGAGCGGCGGTCTGTCGATCCCCAGCATGGGCGCGACCGGCTTCGGCTACGCGCTGGCCCGGCAGTTTGGGCACAGCCTGCTGCCGACCCGCGCCGGGCTGGTGCCGCTGACCTTGAGCGGCAGCCACGCCGAGCGCATGCAGGATCTGGCCGGTGTTGCTCTGCCGGTCATGGCAAGCGCCGGCAGGCAGAGTTTCTCCAACTCGATGCTGATCACCCACCGCGGCATCAGCGGCCCGGCGATCCTGCAGATCTCGTCCTACTGGCAGGCTGGCGAGCCGCTGAGACTGGACCTGCTGCCCGGCGAGGATGCCGGAGCGCGGCTGCAGGCGCTGCGCCTTGAGCGCCCGGATGCCGAGCTGCGCACGCTGCTGTCCGAGCTGCTGCCGAAGCGCTTCGCCCAGCGTCTGTGCGAAGACGCCTTCCAGAGCCGGCCGATGCGCCAGTTCAATCCGAAGGAGCTGCAGCAGATCGGCACAACGCTGAACAACTGGCCGCTGATCGCCAGCGGCACCGAGGGCTACCGCACCGCCGAAGTCACGCTCGGTGGCGTCGACACCCGCGAGCTGTCGTCCAGCACGATGGAGTCAAAACTCTGCCCCGGCCTGTACTTCGTCGGCGAGGTGATGGACGTCACCGGCTGGCTCGGCGGCTACAACTTCCAGTGGGCCTGGGCCTCGGGTCACGCGGCGGGGCAGGCGGTGTGAGGGCTGAGCCTGCGCGTGTTCCGATGGCACTGCGCCGCGGTGTGTGCGGTTGCCCGGCGATCAGTGGAATCGCGCCACGCCTCAATCGATCGACTGCATCAGCACGCCGGCGTGCTCGACCAGCGTGCGCGCGAGGTCGGCGTCGATATCGCCAAAGCCCGCTGAGGCCAGCACCAGGCTGCTGAACGTGACCAGCGTCGCTTGGGCGGCGATGCCGCGCTCCCCGTCCAGATGGCGGCGAGCAACGTCCAGCAGATCGAGCAGGACGGCTGCGCGGCTGCTGCGGATCTGGCCGAGGTCGCGGCCAGCGCGCACATCGGCCTGCAGCAGAACGAGCTGCTCGGCTGCGGCGCGTGGCTCGACAAACACGGCTGCGGTGCGCGCCGGCAGGCTGAAGCGACCGTCGATGGCGCGGAAGGCGGCACCGCGTACGCGGCTGTCGCTGGAGCGACGCAGCACCGGATGCAGGGCGATGCTGCGCCCGCCGAGTGCCGGGAGGGTGTAGTCGACAGCTTGCGGACGTGCATTCACCAGCCCGACGATCCGCCGCCAGCGGCGCTCGGTCAGACCGGCTTCGTCCTTCAGCTCCAGAACGATCAGACCCGGGGTCTGCTCTGGGCCGCTGTTGTGGAACTCGAGATGGCGCTTGACCGAATCGGCCGTGCGCAGCCGGAACAGCTTCGAGCTCATGCGTACGGCAGTCATCTCGATCACATGGTCCAGCGTCGACTGCATGTGCGCGCGCTGCGGGCGCAGGCCAAGATTGGCCAGCAGGGGACGCAGCAGCGGCCACACGGCTTCGTTCTTGTCCGCTGGCGGCAGGCCTCGGCCCCAGTTACTGCGATTGAGCGTCCAGTCGATGGCATTGAACCAGTCGCCGCTGTTGTAGCTGTCGCGGTCGCCCGACTTCGAGCGCAGGATTTCCTGCCCTGCATGGAAGAACGGAATGCCCTGTCCGAGCAGCATCAGGCTGTGGCCGAGGTTCTGTACACGCACGCGCTCGGCCAGCGGTGTGTCAGCAGCCAGCTTGATCTGCAGCACGTCGAACAGGGTCTCGTTGTCGTGCGCCTCGATGTACTTGATGTGCTCGGCCGGGTCGCCGGTGTAGCCGGCACGCTGGCCGAAGTAGTCGATGGCGTCGGCGCGCACCCGTTGGCCCTGGGCGTTGATCAGCTCGAAGTCGGCAAGGTCGCCGGCCAGGCCGATGCGCACCCAGTCGCTGAGCTGGCGCAGCTGGGCGAATGCGCCTTCGCCGCCGCCCTGGAAGCCATTCGGCGCCAGCGCCAGGCCTGAGATGAAACCCTGCTCGCGGATATCGCCAAACGGATTGCCGCCGCGGATGGCATCGCGCGAGCGATCGCTGAAGGTGCCGATGCCGGTGCCGGCGAGGTTGGCCTGGGTGGCCTGCACGAAGCGCGCATTGTTGGCGACTTCGCCGAAATTCCAGCCTTCGCCGTACAGGACGATGCTGCGGCCATCGATGCCGTCGCGCGCCAGGGTGAGCGCGTCGAGCGCGGCGCGCAGCTTCAGCAGGTTGTCGCGGCTGTGGTGGCCCATCAGATCGAAGCGGAAGCCATCGACCCGGTAGGCCTTGGCCCACACCAGCACCGAGTCGATCAACAGCCGCTCCATCATCGCGTGCTCGCTGGCGGTGTTGGGACAGCAGCTGCTCTGCTCGACGTAACCGGCGTTGTTCAGACGGTGGTAGTAGCCGGGCACCACGCGGTCGAGCACCGACTTCGCATTCTGGCCGGCCGCATTGGTGTGGTTGTAGACCACGTCCATCACCACGCGCAGGCCGGAAAGGTTCAGTGTCTGCACCATCTGGCGGAATTCGCGGATGCGCGTCGGGCCATCCGGATCGGTCGCGTAGCTGCCTTCCGGCACTGTGTAGTGCCAGGGGTCGTAGCCCCAGTTGAAGCCATCGGCGTCTCGAATCGCGCTGGTCAGCGCCTGCTGATCGGTCGAGTCCGGCGGCAGTGCGTCGAGCGTGGCAAACGGCACGCTCTGCTGAGCGCTGCGGCGCTCGGCGATATTGGCCTGGTCGAAGGCAGGCAGCAGGTGAACGTGGGTGAAGCCGGCTTTGGCCAGTCGGCGCAGATGGCGCATGCCGTCCGACTGCGGACGCGCGAACGCGGCGAAAGTGCCGCGCTCGCTGGCCGGCACGCCGCTGTCGCCGATGCTGAAATCGCGCACATGCAGTTCGTAGATCAGGCTGTCTTCGTGGGCGGTGAGCACGGGTTTCGGGGTCAGCCGGAACAGCGGCGGCATCAGCGCGGCCTCGCTCAGGTCAACGATCTGCGACAGCGTGCTGTCGGCCGCCAGGCTCAGGCTGTAGGGGTCGGTGACGCGATTGGTTTCGATGCGTCGGGTGCTGGGTGCATACACCTCGACTTCGTACAGGTAGAACCTGCGATTCCACGCTCGCGCGCCGCTGACGCTCCAGACGCCACTGACCGCATCGAACTGCATGCTGTGGCGGGTGGGCGTTGCGGTCGGATCGCTGTCGTTGAACAGCAGCAGGTGAACAGATTTCGCCGTCGGCGCCCAAAGGTTCAGGGTGACGCCGGTGCTGTTGAGCACGGGCCCAAGCGGACGCTCGGTGGTGTAGAGCGCGTCCAGCACGCCGGGAATCTGCACCGCGGTCGCATCCAGCGGTTGATCGCTGGCGCTGCGCGCGGCCAGGGCCAGCTGACCACGCAGCAGTTCGGCCAGCTCGGCGCGCGGCAGTTCCGGCAGGCGCAGCGCGCGGTAGCCGGCCAGGTGAGGGAAGCGCGCGCGTTGTGCTGCGCTCAGCCCGCCGCTGACGACGGTCAGTTCAATCGAGCGGCCGCCTTCGACGCCCTCGCTGCCCAGTCGCAGGCCGGCCTCAGCATCCGCATGCAGGGCAAAACGGGCGCTGTCGTTGCCACCGCTCCAGGCCAGCGTTCGCGCATCGATAAAATGCGCGCGCGCTTCCGCCAAGCTACCGCGTGGCGCGACGGCGCTGCTCGAGATGGTCAGCAGCTTGCTGGCATTGACGAAGCTGAAGTAAGTCAGGCCGCAGCCCTCGGGCACCTCGAAGGCGATGTTGGCACCCCCGGCGGCGCCACCCGCGCCGTAGTTCTCATCCCAGCCTTCGTTGATGGCCACCTTGGCCTCATAGCTACCGGCGGGCAGCCGCGCATCAAGCGTGTATATGCCATCGCCGTCCGGGTCCTGCAGCCAGCTGGCCAGGCAGGCGGGCTGCCAGTCGGCCGCGCAGCCAAGTTCGCTCTGGAAGCTGCCGGCGGCGACCGCGATGGTCGCGCTGCGGCTGTCGGTGACCCACTTGCTGGCAGGCGAAAAGTAGAAGCGCACAGCGCCCGAGCTGCTCAGGTTCAGCGGGATGTTGGCGCCGCCGCGCTCGGCGTTCAGGCCATAGTTCTCGTCCCAGCTGCCGTTCAATGCGGCCTTGTATTCGTAGCTGCCTGCAGGCAGGTTGAACTCGCCGCGCCACAGATCGTTCTGCGCCGAATAGATCAGCTGGGTGTCGACACAGGCCGGGCTCCAGTTGTCGGCGCAGCCCAGCGCCTGCTGCAGGCTGCCTGCAATCGTGACGCTGTCCGGCTGTGGCGGTGCGCTGGCGGGGGCGATGCTCAGCGCGTTGCTGAGGCCATCGAAACGGAACTCGGTCAGCGTGCAGGCGCCAGCGACTTCGAACGGAATGTTGGCGCCGCCCTGCGTGCCGCCGGCGCCGTAGTTGATGTCCCAGCTTTCGTTCATCGCCACCTTGGCCTCGAAGCTGCCGGCCGGCAGCGCGATCCGGTGCGAGTAGCTGCCGTCGTCCTCGGGGTCTTCAAGCCAGCCGCGCAGGCAGGAGGGATCCCAGTTGCTGCTGCAGCCGATCGCCTGCTGGAAGTTGCCGACCGCGACCGGAATCAGCTGATTGCGGTCATCGGCGACGGCGTTTCTGCCACTGCGGAAGTAGAACTTCACCGCAGCCGGGTCGTTCAGTGTCAGCGCGATATTGGCCCCACCCGGCGCGCCGCCGGCGCCGAAGTTCAGGTCCCAGCTGCCGTTGAGCGCGACCTTGTACTCATAGTTGCCGGCCGCTAGCGGAAACCGCTGCTGCCAGACGCCATCTTCTTCGTCGAAGGCCAGCGCCGAGGCCTCGCAGGGCGGCGCCCAGTTCTCGCTGCAACCAATCGCCTGCTGCAGGCTGCCGACCAGGGTGATGCGATCTGGTTGCGTGCTTTGGGCATGCAGGCCGGTGGCGGTGATCAGGGCGAGGGCGGCGGTGACTGCGACGATTGAACGATGCATACGGGGTGCTCGAAGAATGGGCATGAGGGATTCCTGATGGGTGCGGTCAGGCATCCAGTGCGTGTCGACCTTGGCGAACTTTGGATGGGACGCTCTGCCGTGCTGGCAGGTGTTGTGCGCGATAGCCCCTCTCCCCGCGGCAGAGGGTGTGGGGAGAGGGTCCGGCAACTTCGAGCAACGAGGCAGTGCTCGAAGTCGCCTTTGGAATCCGGCTTCAAATCGACGCCCGCCAGTGCGGTGCTGAGACATGCCGATGAAGTGAAGTTGAAGAGCCTGTCTGGGGTCGAGTACTCGCTCCGACCGAACCCTCTCCCCAACCCCTCTCCCATCGGGAGAGGGGCTCAAGGCTCGCTCCGTTGAGGCGGAAGCAGGAATCCCTGGCATGTCCTCTTGTGGAAGCGAAGCATCGATTCCCGATTCCCGATTCCCGATTCCCGGCTTTCAGCGCAACCACATCCGCGCCTGCCGCGCCGGCAGGCTGAAGGTGTAGCTGCTGCTGCCGATGTTGACGACGCTGTTCGCATCCAGAACATCGCGATAGTTGGCGTACCACCAGAGCACGCTGTTGTTCATGTTGATGCTGGTGTTGACCGTGCTGCCGCATTTGTTGATGCCGACGATGCCGAGACTGCCTCGGCGGAACAGGATGTGGCAGTTGCTGTGCGACAGCACCTGCATGTCGCTGCCCTGGGTCGCGTTGTGGAAACGGATCATCGCCGCCAGATCGCCGCGGCTGTAGGCATTCACCCAGCGGTTGTCGCCGCTCTCGTTGTTGTCCGAGTAAAGCAGCGGGCTGCCGCCATCGCGGCCGAGCACGTAGGCATAGGCCAGCTTTTCGTCGGTGGGGTCTAGGATCAGGTACCGGAAGCCGCCGTTGTTGGGGATATCGTGGGTGACGGTGAAGGTCACCGCGCGCGAGTTCGGCAGCGCCTGACCGACCGCCGCCGGGTTGACCAGGGCGCTCAGGCTGCCGCTGAAGCTGAAGGCGCCGCGGATGCTGCCGAACAGCGGGAAGTCGTAGGCGGCATGGTCGGTCCCGTTCAAGTACGGCTGCAGAAAGCCGCTGTACTCGCCGTCGCCAGCGCCGCCATTGGTGATCACCTCGCCGAACACGTGCACGCCCGACTTGATCTCGGCCGTCAGCACGCTGTTGATGTGCGACAGCGGCATGTGTTTGGCCGCATCGATGCGAAAACCGGTCACGCCCAGACCTTTCAGAGCCTGCAGGTAGGCGCGCTGCTGGCCGATCACATAGCTGTTGCCGAGCAGGTCGGGCAGGCCGACATCACCACCACCGCCGCACAGCCGCCAGTTCTGCACCTGCCAGACATCGTTGTAGTTGTTGATGCAGCTGGACGGCCCGAAATCGGACTGCGACAGGAAGTTGTAGCGCAGGTCGCCGAACAGGCGCTGGTTGTTCCAATAGCTGGTGTTGCTGGCGTACTGGTTCAGCACCGTCTGGCCCGGATAGTTCAGGTCGGCGCGCTGATAGGCCTCGTTGGCCATGTGGTTGAGGATTATGTCGGCGTAGACGCGGATGCCGCGTGCCCGCAGCGCAGTCGACATGCGGCTGAACGATTCGCGGTTGCCCAGCGGGTGGTCGATCGAGCGGTAGTCCTGCGGCTGATAGCGCGCCCACCAGGCGCTGCCGGATGACTTCAGCGGTGGGGCGACCAGCACGGCCTTGTAGCCGAGGCTCTGGATCTCGGCGGCGCGCGCTTCAACTGTGTCATAGCGCCAGTTGAAGGCGTGCAGGATCACGTCGGCACGCGCCGGCAGACTGGCAGTGATCAGCCCCATCGCGACACCCAGCGCGGGCAGGCAGGCGGCGATGCGGCGTGTGCGTCGAATGCTGCGGATCAGCAAATTGCGGGCAAAGCTTTGCAGCTGCGGACGCATGCTGGCGTCCGTCGTTTGACGGTTCATGTGGATCTCCCTCCCCGAATCAATGGGCCGCCGCGTCCGCGCGGGCGGACGTCGGCACTCACAGCGTTCCGGCCACGCGTCTACTGCGCGCTGTAGCGGCCGGGCTGCGGCAGGAGGGCGATCACGCTGCCGGGCTGACCACGCCTGGGTGGTCGATTGTCACGGCAAACGCAGCTCGTTCCTGCGGGCCGAAGCGTAGGCAGGTGGTGCGCTGCATAACAATCCCATGCATACGTATTCAGGGCGGGGAATCGGGAATCGGGAATCGGGAATCGTCAGGAGCGAGCAGCTCGATAGCCGATGCCATGAGGGCACTGTGCGCGCCAGCGCCAGACCATTCCCTATTCCCGACTCCCCATTCCCGGCTGTCAGGCCCTGAACAGCCGCATATACAACCCCACGCCCAAGCCCCATGCACCGTTCAGCAGTAGCGCGCCGAAGACGAGCGTGGCGCTGAGTGCAATGCCCTTCAGCGGAAACACCACAAACCAGGCGACGAGGCTGGGCAGCAGGGCGCCGAGCGCGATCGCCAGCGCCCAGTAGCTGACGCCGCGGCGGCTGCGGATCAGCGCCCAAAGCGCGATGCCCCACAGGCCGCCCCAGAACGCCAGCGAGATCACCTGCGGAACGCCCAGAGGCGGCACCGGGGTAAGGTTCCACGGCGCCATCGCAACGCGGCCGGCGAGGTAGAGCAGGCCCAGCACGCCCTGGTGGAAGATCAGGGTGGCGAGAAAGCCGGCGATGAAGGCGAGCATCAGCACTTTGGGTCGCAGCATCGAATGGCACTCCCGCTGTCGTTTGGATCGGCGAATATACGCGGCCGCGCCGACGCAGGCGTGCGGTCGCCGTCGATTTCCCCATCCGCAGGAGTTCCCCATGAGCGCAGCACCGGTTCTGTACATCGGCAACAAAAACTACAGCTCATGGTCGCTGCGGCCGTGGCTGCTGATGCAGCAGTTCGGGCTGGCCTTCGAGGACCGCGTGCTATGGCTGGACACGCCGCAGTTCGCGGCCGAGGTGGCGGCGGTGTCGCCGAGCAAGCGCGTGCCGGTGCTGCATCACGATGGCCGGGTGGTGTGGGATTCGCTGGCGATCTGCGAGTACGTCAACGACACCTGCCTCGACGGCCGCGGCTGGCCGCGGGATCCGAGCCTGCGTGCGCTGGCACGTTCGGCCGCCTGCGAGATGCACTCCAGCTTCGGTGCCTTGCGCCAGGAGCTGCCGATGAACTGCGCACGCCAGCCCAACAACTATCGCTGGAGCGAAGCCGCTGCGGCCGATATCGAGCGCGTGCAGGCGCTGTGGTCGCAGCTGCGTCAGGCCGCTGCGGGGCAGGGTGAATTCCTGTGCGGGGAGTTCGGCATCGTCGATGCGATGTTCGCGCCGGTGGTGCTGCGCTTCCGTGGCTATGGCGCGCCGCTGTCGCCGGTGGCGCAGGCCTATGTGGAACACATGCTGGCGCAGCCCGCGCTGCGGGCGTGGATTGACGCCGGTGTCGCCGAACCTGCGCGCTTGACCAAGTACGAAGCGCTCAAGTGAGCTTGGGCCCGACCGAGCCGCTCGGCGCCGCGGTGCTGCCGCCGCCGCGCTCCGATCGAAGCGCCACCTGGGCGATGCTCGGCGGGGCGGTCTTGATCAGCAGTACCAGCGCTTTCGTGCGCCTGGCCGAGGTGGCGCCGACCATATCGGCCTTCTATCGGATGCTGTTCGGCGGGCTGATGCTGCTGATGCTGCTGCGTGCCGTTGGTGCGCCGTGGCGACCGCGGCTGACGATCGTGCTCGCGCTGTCGCTGCCGGCGTTCGCGTTTGCGATCGATTTGATGATGTGGCATCGCAGTATTCACTTGATCGGGCCAGGCTTGGCGACCTTGATCGGCAACCTGCAGGTGTTCTTCATGGCGCTGGCGGGCGTGCTGCTGTTTCGCGAACGCCTGCGCCCGCAGTTCGTGGTCGGCGTGCTGCTGGCGTTTGCCGGCCTGTGGCTGCTGGTCGGCCGCAGCTGGAGCGCGGTCGGAGTTGGCTATCAGTGGGGTGTGTGGTTGGGCGTACTGACGGCCTTGGCCTATGCCGTCTACATGTTGAGCTTCCGTCGTATCCAGCAACGCGTGCCCGCAGCCAGCTCGATGTATCTGCTGTGCTGGTGTTCGCTGCTGAGCGCGCTGATGTTGGGGATGGCGGGTGCGGTCGAAGGCAGCAGTTTCGTGATCCCGGATGCCGGCAGCTGGGCCGCGCTGCTCGGCTTGGCCCTGTTCGGGCAGGTGCTGGGCTGGCTGCTGATCTCCTACGCACTGCCGCGCCTCGATGCGTCGATGGTCGGCCTGCTGCTGCTGTTGCAGCCGCTGCTGGCCTTCGGGGTCGACGTGCTGCTGTTCGGACGCGTCACCGATCTGCTCGACTGGACCGGGCTGCTGCTGTCGGCCCTGGGCATTTTCATCGGCAGCCAGCGTGGCGCGCCGTCGCTTGTGCGAGGAAAAGACACATGAGTGCATCGTTGCGTGCATTGATATGTAGCGTTCCGGATTTCCCCAAGCCGGGGATTCTGTTTCGCGATATCAGCCCGCTGCTGGCGGACCCGGACGGTTTCGCCGGGGCGATTGAAGCCCTGCTGGCGCCTTGGCGCGAGCAGCCGCCTGCAGTGTTCTGCGGGGTCGAATCACGGGGTTTCATTTTCGCCGCGGCGATGGCGCAGTCGCTGGGCTGTGGTTTCGCCCCGATCCGCAAGCCCGGCAAACTGCCGGGGCCGGTGCTGAGCGAGCCCTACAGTCTGGAGTACGGTCAGGATCGGCTGGAGATTCGCGCCGACGCGTTCGCCTGTGGCGCCGAGGTGGTGATCGTCGACGATGTGCTCGCCACCGGCGGCACGCTTGCCGCCGCAGCCGCGCTGGTGGCTCGCAGCGGTGCGCGGCTGCGCGGCGCCAGCGTGCTGATCGAGCTCGCCGGCTTGAACGGTCGGCAGCGTTGGGGAACGACGACTCCGCTCAACGCCGTGCTGCGCTACTGAGGCAGCGTCGCCCGCGCCGGTGTCGCGCTGCGGCAGGTGCGTCTGATGGCGGATCAGTCTGTGCGCTGCGCATTTGGCGAGCGGCTGGTAGGAGGCAGCCAAACCGGATCCGGGTCCGCGACTGCCGCCGCCGGTGGCTCGAAGCCGTCAAAGAACAGCGCCGGTTGGACCAGGGTGATCGGCGTCAGCGCCTGCTGATCGCGACAGCCTTGCGGCGCGCTGCAGTCTTCAATGATGAAGGCGCGCAGGATGGCCGAGCTGTAGTCGACAGACACCCATTCGAAGCTGAGTTCGGCCTGCGATTTCGGCTGGCTATCGGTGTGCGAGATCGCCCACAGTCCGCAGTTGGCCGGCGCGGGAATGTGCTGCCAGCGTCCGTTGCCCGGCAGGGCGAAACTGCCCGCGCCGGTAGCGGGGCCGGACTTCGCCCACAGCAGCACGCCGCGCGCACGTCGGTTCGGGTCGGTATTGCGCAGCTGGATCAACAGCGGCCGGCCCAGGGCGAATCGTTCTGCGATGACCAGGGTCCAGCCTTCCGGCGCGGGGTTCGCCAGTGTCGGGCTCATTTCGATCAGCGGCAGCGTGTTGACCTCGCAGATCGGCGCGCCCTGTGAAAACGCCAGCACCGTGAGCGGCGACAGCAGCGTTGTCAGCGCGAATGCGCAGCAGGCGCCAAGGCTGCTGCAGCGCGAATTCCGGCTGGCAGGTTCCGTGATGGCGTTGGATGGTGCGGAATTCATGGTGAAAGCTCGCCTGATCTTGGGCTGGCAGCGAACCATAGAGGCTTTCCGTGATAGTGAGCACGGACACCGCAGCGGTTGTTTTGAGATTGTTTGCAATGTTGCGCTTAGTCGCTAGAGCCGTCCATGGTCGCCCCGAAACGTTTCGTCCGCAGTCTGTTGCTGATCGCCTGTGTGTTGGGCAGCGCTGGATCGGTATCCGCCCAATCCGTGTTTCGCGATAGCTTCGAGTCGCCGCCAGAAGGGCCGCTGACCGATGCCGAAGCCGCGCGTTTTCTGAACCAAGCCACCTTCGGAGCGACCCTGCCGGAGATCACCCGGCTGCGAACACTCGGCTACACGGCTTGGCTGAATCAGCAGTTCGCCGCACCCGCCTCGCTGCAGCTGCCGCACCTCGATCAACTGATGCAGGTTGATCCGAGTGTGGTCTGGCAGGACAAGCGCAATGACATCTGGTTTCGCAATGTGCTGAGCGGTAACGATCAGCTGCGCCAGCGGCTTGCGTTCGCGCTGTCGCAGATTCTGGTGGTGTCGGATCAGAACGGCGCGGTCGAGGGCAATCCCAATGCGCTGGCCCACTACCACGACATGCTCAGCACATCGGCCTTCGGCAACTACCGCACCCTGCTGGAGAGCGTCACCCTGCACCCGGTGATGGGTCATTACCTGTCGATGTTCAAGAACCGCAAGCCGGATGAGCTGCTGAACATCCGCCCGGACGAGAACTACGCCCGCGAGATCATGCAGCTGTTCAGCGTGGGCCTGGTGCGTCTGAATGCCGATGGCAGCGTGGTCGATGGCAACTTGTCCACGCCGGGCATCCAGCCTATTCCGACCTACACTCAGGACACCATCCGCGGTTTCGCGCATGTGTTCACCGGCTGGAACTGGAGCACCTGCATTCCGCCGGCCGCGACTGAAACCGCCGGCAACTTCAACTGGTGGGACTGGCTGTACTGCGGCCCCGGGCCCGGCGGCACCGATTGGCGACTGCAGCAAGGTTGGCGGCAGCCGCTCAAGCCCTGGGGAGAGGGCACCCAGTTCGGTTCGATCTATCACGCCTCGGCGGGAACCAAGCAGCTGCTGAACTACCCCGGCGTCAGCCTATCTGGCGGCGTGCTGCCTGCGGGTGGGCAGGCGCGCGCCAACATGACGGCCGCGCTCGACAATGTGTTCAACCACCCGAACGTCGGCCCCTTTCTGGGCCGCCTGCTGATCCAGCGTTTCACCACCAGCAATCCGTCGCCGGCCTATGTAGGGCGGGTTGCTGCGGCCTTCAACAACAACGGTAGCGGGGTGCGTGGCGACTTGCGCGCCGTCATGCGCGCCATCCTGATGGACGTCGAAGCACGCAATCCGGCGCAGGCGCCGGCCCACTTCGGCAAGCTGCGCGAGCCACTTCTGCGGGTCACCCAGCTGTGGCGGGCGCTGGATGCGCGCTCCAGCGACGGCGCGATTCGCGAGGGGCCGGACCAGTACGGCTCACAAGCTGTGCTGAGCTCGCCGACCGTGTTCAATTTCTACCTGCCGAGCTACCAGCTGCCGGGCGAGATCGCCAGCGCCGGGCTGTACTCGCCGGAGTTCCAGATCACCACTGACACCTACATCACCCGCATGACCAATGAGATCGGCGCCAAGATCTTCTGGGCCTGGCAGGGTTCCAATACCGGCACCTGGGATCCGGTCAAGGTTGATCTCAATCGCGATAGTGCCATCGCCCACGACAGCGCTGCACTGGTCGATCGCTACAGCCTGCTGTTCATGGGCGGACGCATGAGTACGCAGATGCGTACCCTGCTGATCAATCATCTGAACGGGATGGGATCAAGCAACGCCGAGCAACGCAGGCAGCGCGTGCAGGACGCTCTGTGGCTGATCCTGATATCGCCCGAATACGTGGTGGAGAAGTGATATGAGCACCCTGCACCGTCGCGAATTTTTGCACCGCGCGCTGAAGACCACGGCCGCAAGCGCCGCGTTTGGCTCGATGCTCGGCAAACTGGAGTTGGCCCAGGCTGCCACACCGCAGCTGCTGGGCGGCGGCTACCGCGCCCTGGTGTGCATCTATCTGCATGGCGGCAACGACTGCTTCAACATGGTGGTGCCGCGTGACGCGCGCTACAGCGACTACAGCGCTCGCCGCGGCGGGCTTGCCGTGCCGCAGGCGCAGCTGCTGGCGCTCAACCCGAGTGTGGCGCCGCTGGACGGTGGGCAGTACGGTCTGCATCCGGTGATGACCGGCGCCCAGCAGATGTTCAACAGCGGGCGTGCAGCGGTCGTTGCCAACGTCGGCCCGCTGGTGCGGCCGATGACCAAGCCGACCTACCAACAGCCGGGGGCGATGCTTCCGCCGCAGCTGTTCTCGCACTCGGACCAGACCGTCGTTTGGCAGTCGCCGCGTGCGGATGATCCCAGCCGCACCGGCTGGGGCGGGCGTCTGGCCGACATCTTCGCTGCCAGCAATCCGAATCAGGTGCTGTCGATGAACGTGTCGCTGGACGGCGACAATGTGTTCCAGTCCGGTGTGCAGGTGGCGCCCTACTTCATGTCTTCGCAGGGCGTGGAGCAGGTGAGCTTCATCCAGACCGGTGCGCCGAACTGCGCGGATGGTGGCCAAGGCTGGAATCGCCGCCGTTGTCTCGCGTTCAACGGGCTGATGGGGCAGCAGCAGACGCATCCGTTCGAGCGCGCCTACGCCGGCAAAACCCTGCGCACGCTCGAGACCAGCGAGCAGGTGAGTGCTGCGCTCGCCACCGTACCGGCCAATGACGTGATGTTCCGCCCGTTCTGGGATGCGTTCGGCTTGGCGTGGAACCCGTCCAGTCTGGTCGAGCTGCCACGTCTGGCGGCACAGCTCCTGATGATCGCGCGGATGATCCGCGCCCGCGGCACGCTGACCATGAACCGGCAGCTCTTCTACGCCGGCCTGGGAGGGTTCGACACCCACAACAGCCAGCTGGCAGACCACCCGGACCTGCTGCGCCAGCTATCGCAGGCGGTCAAGGCCTTCTATGACGTGCTCGATCACGCATCAATGGGGCTGGGCAGTTCGGTGACGACCTTCACCGCCTCGGAGTTCGGTCGCACCCTCAGCATCAACGGCGACGGCACCGACCACGGCTGGGGCGGGCATCACCTGGTGTTCGGTGGAGCGGTCAACGGCCAGCGCATCTACGGGCGCATGCCCAGCCTGCTTGCCTCGGCCAGCAATCCGGACGATGCAGGCTGGGGCCAGGTCATTCCAACGCTGTCGGCCGACCAGTACGCGGCGACGCTCGCGCGCTGGTACGGTTTGTCGGATGCCGACCGCGCTACCATCTTCCCGAACCTGCAGTACATGGCCGGCGCGCCGCTGTCGATTGGCGGCCCAAACCTCGGCTTCATGGCGTAGGCCGATCCATTCCAGCGGAGCACTCTCATGAATCCAGTTCTCAGCCGCTGCATCAGCGGGGCACTTGCGCTCGCCTGCAGTCCCTTCGCCCTCGCCGGCACCCCGCCGGATCCGCCGGTGTTCCAGCAGTTCCTCGGAGGATTCACCTCGCCGATCGGGCTGACTCATGCGGGTGACGGCAGCGGTCGGCTGTTCGTCAACCAGCAGGGCAACCAGCAGCAGGGGCTGCCAGGAATAGTGCGCGTCGTGCGCAACGGCAGCCTGCTAGCCCCTGGCTACCTCACGCTGAACAGCAATACCCAGTGCACCTATCCCGGCGCTGCCAGCGCCGTCACCGTCGGCTTTACTTCGGGCGGTGAGCGCGGCCTGCTTGGCGTCGCCTTTCATCCGATGTTCGCCAATAACGGGCGGCTGTTCGTCAGCATGACCGACGTCAATGGCGACACCATGCTGCTGCGCTATACCGCGTCCAATCCGGCGGCGGATGTCTTGAGTCCGGCCGATCTCGCGACCTGCACGGTGGTGCTGCGGGTCGATCAGGATTTCACCAACCACAATGGCGGCCATCTCAGCTTCGGTCCCGACGGCTATCTGTACCTTGGCCTGGGCGACGGTGGGAGCGGAGACGACCCCTGTGAGCGCGCGCAGAACCTGGCGCCGTCCAGCTTGAACAATGCCGGCTCTTGCGCGGTCGACACCAACTTCACCAGCAATGGCGGCAATGCCGATTCACGCGCCCTGCTGGGCAAGATGGTGCGGCTGGATATCGATGGAACTACGGCAGTCGGTAGTGGCCAGCTGTGCGGCCGGCCACGCACCACCGACGCGGCCGCCTATGCGATTCCCCCCAGCCAGCCCGGCGTGGGCGGCGCGCTGGATGCAGCCTGTGACGAAGTCTGGGCCTATGGCCTGCGCAACCCGTGGATGTTCAGCTTTGATCGCGCCACCGGCGATCTGTGGATCGGTGATGTCGGTCAGGGTTCGCGTGAAGAGATCAACTTCGAACCTTCGGGCGTGGGCGGCCGCAACTATGGCTGGCGCTGTCGTGAGGGCACCTCCACCACTTCCAACAGTTGCCCGACCGCCGTGGTCGCCTACACCCCACCGGCGTTCGACTACGCACGCTCAGGCAATGAGTGCTCGGTCACGGGTGGTTTCCGCTACCGCGGGCCGGTGAACGCTGCCGCGGGCCGCTATTTCTACGGTGACTTCTGCAGCGGCAACGTGTGGGCGGCCAACCAGCTCAGCTCCACTACCTTCAGTCACCCGGCCAGCGCGGTGCAGAACGTTGGCTCGGGAATCACCGGCTTTGGCGAGGACGAAGCCGGTGAGCTGTACTTGGTGCGCAGCAATGGCAATCTGCTGCGGCTCAATGGCCTGCGCTCCGATCCAAACGCGATCTTCGCCAACGGGTTCGAAACCAGCCTCTGAATCCCGAGTGCTCGAAAAGCGCGGCGCGAGCCTACAGTTCGCGCTGCGCCGGTCGATATGGTGCTTCAGGGCGGAAGGTCCGCCCGCTGCAGGGGCAAGCCTTCATGAGCGACATTTTCGGTATCGCCCGCTCCGGTATGGCCGCCGCGCAGGCACGCCTGACCGCCAGTGCGAGCAACATCGCCAATCGCGAAAGCACCGGTTTCCGGCGTTTCGAGGTCGAAAGCCGCGAGCAGATGGGCGGCGGCGTGAGCGCCGAGCTGCGCCGCGCCAGCGAAGTGCAGCAGGGCGATGGGCTGACCACCGACTTGGTCAACAGCCTGGAGGCCAAGCAATCTTTCGCCGCGAATCTCAAAATGTTGAAGACTCAAGACAGCCTGCTCGGCAACCTGCTGGATATCCGCGCCTGAGCATGTTTGTGTTGGCCCGATCGTGCTCCCTGATCGGCCGGCATTGCAGCGGCGCTACCGCGGTGTGATTTGGCCACGGTGTCGCGCGTTTCGCCGCTGCGTGCTCAGTCTTCCGGCAGGATCGCGTTGTGGAAAACGTCCTGCACATCGTCCAGCGATTCCAGACGATCGAGCATGTCCTGAAGATCTTCCAGCGCCTCGCCGCTGACCTCGATGCGGTTGTCCGGCACCAGCAGGATGTCGGCCTGCACCGGCTTCAGGCCGGCCGCGACCAGCGCCTGCTTGACCGATTCAAAGCTGTTGGGCTCGCAGATCACCGTGCTCTGGCCATCCGCGCTCTGCACATCATCGGCGCCCGCATCCAGCGCGACTTCCATCAGGCGGTCTTCGGCGGCGCTGTCGGGGGTGTCGAACATCAGCTCGCCGCGGCGCTGGAACTGGAACGCCACCGAGCCGGTGGTGCCAAGGTTGCCGCCGTGCTTTGACAGCGCGTGTCGAACATCGGCAACCGTGCGCACGCTGTTGTCGGTCATGGTGTCGATGATGATGGCGACGCCGCCGGGCCCATAGCCTTCGTAGCGGATCTCCTCCATGTTGTCGGCGCCATCGGCACCCGAGCCACGTTTGACCGCGCGCTCGATGGTGTCCTTGGTCATGTTGGCGGCCAGTGCCTTGTCGATGCCGAGGCGCAGACGCGAGTTGATGGCGGGGTCGGCACCACCGCGGGCGGCGATCGCGATCTCGCGGATCAGCTTGGTGAAAATCTTCGCCTTGCGGGCGTCCTCGGCGTTCTTGCGACCTTCAATGCTCGGGCCTCGACCCATGACGATGTCCTTCAAAGCGGGGGAAAGCGGGAAAGCTTGCCAGAACAGCGGCAGGAAGCGGAGCCCGTGCGCCGGCACCGCACGACTCAGCGGATGCCTTCACCCTCGAATCCGTCGCTCAGCAGCGGACTCGGGATCAGCTCGATCGCCCGCAGCGCGTCGATGCGGCCATAGCCGGCCACGGGGTTCGGGTAGACGCTCGGGGCGATACCGCCGCAGGTCTGGGTCAGCGTCATCGGCACCACGGCCTGGGTCAGAAGCAGCTCCAGGGCTTCGGGATTGCGCTGGTAGAACGGCTCGGCTGACATCACCAGGGCGGCCACGCCAGCGATGTGCGGAGCCGCCATGCTGGTGCCGGTCTTGTTGCCATAGCCACCGTTGTTGAGGCTGGAGCGGATCGAGGTGCCCGGTGCGCTGAGGTCGGGCTTCATGCGGCCGCTGCCGTCAACGGTGATCGGCCCGCGTGAGCTGCTCGCGTTCATGGTGTTGTCGATGCGCGCGTTCGCCACCGTCAGTGAGCCGGCGAAGTAGGCCGGCGGATCGGTGATTGAGCTGCAGGCCGAGCCGGAATTGCCAGCCGCGGCCACGAACAGAATGCCGGCAGCGCGCAGGGTGTTGACCGCTGTCTCCAGCAGGGCGCTTTGTTCCGGGGTGCAGCCTTCGCTGGGCGGGCAGCCCCAGGAGTTGTTGATCACATGCGGCGCCAACAGCGGCTGCGGGTTCTGGCCGCTGGCGTCGGTCGGGGCCAGAAAGAAATCCATGCACTCGAGATAGGTCGAAGGCGAGCCGTCGCCGGCATTCATGTTGCGGCAGCCGATCCAGCGCGCCTGTGGCGCGACACCGATCTGGTTGACGCCATCCAGACCGACCATGGTGCCGACGGTGTGGCTGCCGTGCGAATTGTCATCGCAGGGAACGGCGCTATCAGCGCCACAGCTGCTGCCGGTGGCGTGGACGGCGTCATGCCAGTGGTAGGCATGGGTCACGCTGCCGCCCTGGTTGCCGCGGTATTGGCTGATCAGGGCAGGGTGGTTCCACTGCACGCCGGTGTCGGCGCTGGCGACCGTGATCCCCTGTCCCAGGTGGCCCAGCGCCCACACCTCGGGCGCCTTGATCAGGGTGAGGCTGGCTTCAACCGCCTGTGGTGTCAGCGTGGCGGGGACGGCTTCGGTGTCGGGCAGCTGCAGCTTGAAGCTGCGGTCGGCCACCACGGCTGCAACCGATGCGTCAGCGCGCAGGGCTTGGCGAGCCGACGGAGGCAGCTGCATCAGGCTGGCATTGACCACCGTGTAATGACGCAGGACGCGACCGTCGTGTGTGCGGGCCAGTTGCTCAGCCTGGGCGTGTTGCTTCGTCGCCACTTCCTGCAGCCGTTCCCACGCGGCCAGGGCGCGTGCATCGCCGCGCAGGTCGGCCATGTCGCCCAGTTCGGCCTGCTCGCGCCAGACCACCAGCACCGGTTCAACCGCGGCGGTTTCGATCGAGGCACCAAGAGCGGCGGAGAGCAGCAGGGAGGTGGCGAGCATGCGGGCGTCCGAGATTCGAGTGGATCGAGTCGGCAGGCTAACCAAAGGCGTCGGACTTGTCGCGGGCGCAGTATTGCCGAGAGGTGTCAGGCGCCGGAGTTCTTGCCCAGGATTTCTCGCAGCGCGCCTTCATAAGCGTCGGCAGGCTGGCCGCCCGAGATCAGGTACTGGCCATTGATGATCGTCGCGGGTACTGATTGGATGCCCTGCTGCAGAAAGCGCTGCTCGGCCGTGCGAACGTCCGCTGCATACTCGCCACGCGCCAGCACCTGCGCAGCAGCGGCGGCATCGAGCCCTGCCTGGTGCGCGCAGTCGGTCAGCACTGCTGCATCAGAAGGGTTTCTGCCTTCGGTGAAGTACGCGCGCAGCAGGGCCTGTTTCAGCGCCAATTGCCCAGCGGCTGACTCGGTGCCGGCCCAGTGCAGCAGCCGATGGGCATCAAAGGTGTTGTAGATGCGTGAGCGCTGATCCAGCCGGAACTCGAAGCCGACCTCGGCGCCACGCTGACGCAGCAGTTCGCGCATCTGCGCGCGCTTTTCGGGCCCGCCGCCATACTTGCGCGCCAGATGCTCCTCGGTGTCTTCGCCCTCGGCGACCATCTGCGGATTGAGCTCGAAGGGCTGGAAGTGGAGCTCGGTGCTGACGGCATCACCGAGCCGCATCAGCGCGATCTGCAGGGCGTGCAGGCCGACCGCGCACCAGGGGCAGGCGATATCGGAAACGAAGTCGATGCGCAGGGTGGTGGGCATGCGGTGCTGCTCGGTGGTTCGTGGCCTTGGAGTTTGCCATGCGGGCGCGCGCGCTTTCGGTGATCGGGGTCCGTATGCGCGGTTGCGAGCCCGCGCTAGGCTGCGGGTCCCGCACGAAGAGCCCGTCTGCATGCGCCACGCTCAAGCCCCCCTGTTGTTCAACGTGCACCGTGCGCGCGCCCTGGCCGGCCTGCTGTTGGTGATGTTCGCCAGCGGTGCCTCGGCTCAGGATGCGCCTGCCGTGCCGAGCATCGAAGTCGACACTGTCGCCGGCCGCCTGCGGGGGCTGCAGTCCGAAGGCGTGGCGGCGTTCCGCGGCATTCACTACGGCGAGGACACGCGTCCACGCCGGTTCCAGCCAGCGCTGCCCGAGCCCGCGTGGACGGGCGTGCGCGAAGCGCTGGCGCATGCGCCGCGCTGCCCGCAGGTGTTGAATGGCGATGGAGAAGCTGACCTCAGCGAGATGAGCGAGGACTGCCTCAGTCTCAACGTGTGGACGCCCTCGATCGGTGCGGGTGCGCAGCGGCCGGTGCTGGTGTATTTCCACGGTGGCGGCTATGCCAACGGCAGCGTCAATGAGCCGGTCTACGACGGCGCCCGGCTCAGTCGGCGTGGCGATGTGGTTGTAGTGACGGTGAATCATCGCCTCAACGGTTTCGGCTATCTGTACCTCGGCGTGCAGGACCCCGCGCGCTACGCCGACTCCGGCAATGTCGGCCAGCTCGATCTGCTACTGGCCCTGCAGTGGGTGCGCGACAACATCGCGGCCTTCGGCGGTGACCCTGGCAACATCACTGTGTTCGGGCAGTCCGGTGGCGGCGCCAAGATCGCCACCCTGATGGCGATGCCGGCGGCGCGGGGATTGTTCCACCGCGCGTGGACCATGAGCGGGCAGCAGATCACCGGGCGCATCCGCGCCAATGCCGTGGCGACCGCGCGCGAAGTGCTGCAGCGGCTGGGCGCGGCCACTGGCAGCGCCGAAGATCCGCTCGCTGTGCTGCAGTCAGCGTCGATGCTGGAGCTGATGCAAGCGATGCGCGGTGGCACCTGGACGCCGGTGGTCGATGGCCGCAGCCTGCCGCGCGATCCGCTCACGCCCGATGCCCCGCCGCAGTCGGCGGCCCTGCCGATGGTCCTCGGCAACACCCACGACGAGACCACCAGCCTGATCGGACGCGCCGAGCCCGGCCTGTTCGAACTCGACTGGGACGGTGTGCCGGTGGCACTGCAGCGGCATGTTGCGCCGTTCATCGGTGAGCTCGACCCGGCCGGAATCGTCAATCGCTATCGGCGCTGGTATCCGGACTACACGCCGGCCCAGGTGTTCTTCTCGGCAACCACAGCGGCGCGCTCGTGGAAAGGAATGGTGATTGCAAGCGAGCGTCGCGCCGAACAGGGCGCACCGACCTGGATCTACTACCTGCACTGGCGATCGCCGCTGGACGGAGGCCGCTACGGCGCGCCGCACACGCTGGACATCCCGCTGGTGTTCGACAACATCGCCGCTGATGACTGGACTCGCGACGGCGGCGCACCCGCGCAAGCCCTGGCCGATGCGATGAGCACGGCGCTGATCGCGTTCGCGCGCAGCGGTGACCCAAACGACGCTGGCCTGCCGACGTGGCCAAAGTTCGAAGTACCCGCGCGCCCCGCGCTGATCTTCGACAGCACGCTGCGCGTGGTCGAAGACGACCGCGGCCGGGAGCGACGGCTGTTCGCCAAAGTGCCCTACGTGCAGCCGGGCACTTGAGCGGGGTGGTGATCCGGTTCGGTGCCTGAACGTTATCGGCGCTCGGCCTGCGGGTCCGCCACGTCGAACAGAGCGACATTGCGCCGCCGTGTCCGCTCAGGACTCATTTGACCAATGTGGTCGCGCATCGCGCCAAGCCATGCCTGTGCGCCATGTGTACGTCGATCGCGGTTTGCGATCGACGTGCCTAGCGTTCACTCAGCGCGGCGCGCGCTGGCTGATCGCCACGCTGCCCAGAATCAGCGCACCCGCCAGAACCATCGGCAGGGTGACCGGCTCATCCAGCAACCACCAGGCCCAGCTGACGCCAAACAGCGGAACCAGGTAGGTCACCGTTGAAGCGCGGCTGGGCCCGATGCGGGCGATCAGCCGGTAGTAGCCGACCATCGCGATACCCGTGCACAGCACGCCCAGCGCGAGCGCCGCGGCCCAGGCCAGCGGCGGCGGGTTCGACGCAGGCCAGGTCGCGATGGCGAAGGGCAGGGCGAGCAGGGCCGCACAGCTCAGCGTGGCCGCGGCGACTGCAGCGGGCGGCAGCCCCGAAAGATGCCGCCGCACCAGATTGATGCCCAAGCCGTACATGAATGCCGCCAGCGTGCCGGCTGCCGCGGCCATGCCGACGCTTGCACCGGCGCTGCGGCCACTGGCCAGCACCAGCACGCCGACGAAGCCTGCCGCCAGCGCCAGCGCACGGCGTGTGCCGATCTTCTCGCTGAAGAACAAAAAACCGACCAGGGCGGTGAAGGGCACGGTCATGGCATTGGTGATCGCACCGATGCCGGCCGGCGCGCGCTCTGCTGCCCACGCGAACAAGGTGAACGGTACGGCCGAGTTGATCGCAGCGATCAAGGCCAGCAAGGGCCACAGGCGCAGCGGGAACCTCGCTCGCGCCAGCCACAGGAAGGGCAGCAGCACCAGCGCACCGGCGGCGAGCCGGATCTCGACCAGGGCCAAAGCGCCGAAGTGCGGGGCGGCGACGCGCATGAACAGGAAGGACGCACCCCAGATCGCACCGAGCACACCGAGCTCGACCGGGGTCAGCCAGCGTGCGCTGGCGGTGGAAGCGTCGGGCACAGCAACAGCACTCGCGGAAACGGACATGGGCGTACTCGGTGGGCGAACTCGGGGGAGGGAGAGCCGCAAACACGCTGCGTGGCCGGGAGCATGCCGGGCCGAAGACCGGCGCGCTGGCCGGATTCGGACAGCGCTGATTCGCACCACTGCAGCGATCCCGGATTGTCCGCGCCGCGTGCCAAGCCACAAGCGATTTATGCTTGGTCGAGCCACAAGCCTTGTTTGTGGCTAAGCCGCCCGGCGGTCAGCCTCATGGAGTTTTGAATGAATCGCGATCTGCAGGATCAGATGTGCCCGGCGCACGGCATCGCGGTGCCGAGTTCTCCTGTAGCGCGGGCCGTCACCACACGCATCGCCGACCCCAGCGTGCTCGACGGCGCCGCATGCCGATGCCCGCGACTGCCGGGTGAGTGTCGCGACAGGGCGCTGCACTGAGATGGCCCTGCACAGCGATTGGCTGTCCGCACTCGCCGCGTTCGAGGCCGCCGCGCGCCATCAGAACTTCGCCCATGCTGCCGAGGAGCTGCATCTCACGGCCAGCGCAGTCAGCCACCATGTGCGTCGGCTGGAGGCGCGGCTGGGCCTGCCTCTGTTCCGACGCCACGCACGCGGCGTGCGGCTCACGGCCGAGGGGCGTCAGCTGGCGGATGCCGCCTCCGGCGCGATCGCCGACATCGACGGGGTGATCAGCGGCTTGAAGCGCAGCAGCGCGGCGGATGCGCCGGTGCGCATCACCACCCTGCATTCGTTCGCGTCCAGCTGGTTGATTCCGAGGCTGCCCGAGTTCGCGCGCGCCCATCCGGAGGTCCGACTGTCGATTGACACCGGCAGCGCACTCACCCGCTTCGACGACAGCGGGCCCGATTTCGGCATTCGTTATGGGCCAGGCCGTTGGCCGGGGCTGGTCGCGCATCCCTTGCTGCAGGACAGCCTGTTCCCGGTGGCTTCACCAGCGATGGCCAAGGGCATCAAGACTCCGGCGCAGGTCGCGCGGCTGCCCTTGATCTCCGACCTCGCCGTACAGGGCTGGCGCGACTGGTGCCGCATCGCCGGCCTGCGCCTTTCGGGGCTGGACGAGCGCTACGTGTTCAGCGACAGCACCGACATGCTCGCAGCCGCCGAGCAGGGCCTCGGCGCAGCGCTGGCGCGCTCCAGTATCCTCGGTCCCTGGCTGAGGGAACGCAGCCTGGTTCAGTTGCCCGGCCCGGAGCTGCCGGGTCGCTACAGCTATCACGTGGTGTACGCGGAGCACCGGCGGCTGCGGCCGGCGGCACGGACCATGGTCGACTGGCTGCTGGCACAGGCCACGGCTTGAACTTGCCTGCTCTGCGGCGCGGCGCCGAGGACTGCGGTCGCGGTGGCGCCGCGTGCGACAGCAGTGCGCGGGGAGTGCGCTGAGCGGACTACGCGAGCCGTCCAGCGCAATCCAACTAGCCTCCGATGGCCACCGGTTCAACCAGGCCCATCGTGCCCGGCGCCCGGCCCTTCATGAACTGCCGGTACAGCACCGGCACCACGAACAGGGTCAGCACGCTGGAGAAGGCCAGACCCCAGACGATGGCCGAGGCCACCGGGCCCCACAGCAGGCTCTCGCCCGCAAAGCCCATGGCCAGCGAGAACAGACCGGCGATGGTGGTGCCGGTGGTCATCGCGATGGCGATCACGCGGCGGCGCGCGGCGTAGATGGCCGCATGCAGGGTGCGCATGCCGGCGGCGCGGCGCTGGTTGGCGGCATCGATCAGTACGATCGCACCGTTCACCGAGATGCCGATCAGAGCGATGGCGCCGTACAGGGTGTACAGCGAGACGGGGTTGCCCGAGACGACCACGCCCAGGGTCACGCCGACCAGGGCCAAGGGCACGGTGACGAGGATCAGCAAGGGCTGCCAGTAGCTGCGGAACTGTGCGGCCAGGATCAGATAGATCAGGCCGATGCCCAGCAGGCTCAGCGGCCCCATCGCCGCCAGCGATTCGTTGATGTCGTCGAGCTGGCCGGAGAAGTCGAGGTCCGCGTTCGGATACTCCGCGCGCACGGTCTCCCATTGCTCGCGCAGGGTCTGCGCCGCCGCCACCGCATTGTTCAGGTCGAGATCGAGATCGGCCTCGACGGTGATCGCGCGGCGGAAGTTCCAGTGCTTGATCAGGTCGGCACTGGTGCGCGTCTCAGCCTTCACCAGGGCGCCCAGGACGGTGCTGCCGCCGCCGGGCAAGGCCACCGGCTGCGCCAACAGGGCCTCGACCCGATCCAGCCGCTGCGGCCGCGCCTGCACGCGCAGTTCGACCTTCTCGCCGCGGTCGCGCAGGTCGGCCACCACTTCGCCGTCGACATGCAGCCGCACCAGACGTGCCACCGCGGCCGGGTCCAGCCCGGCCTCGCGGGCGGCGGCCACGTCGACTTCGAGGGTCAGCTCGCTGCGTCCGGGGCTGGCATCGTCGCTGATGTCGCGTGCGCCCTCGATACCCTTGACGATCTGCTTCACCCGCTCGGCGGCGGCCGCCAGCTCTGCGGGATCGTCGGCGCGCACCTTGACGCTGATGGCTTTGCCGGTGGGCGGGCCGCCGCTCAGCTTGAGGAAGGACAGCGCTGCAGGCACCGGGGCGGACTCGACGTCCTCGCGCATGGCTTCGATGATGTCGTCGATCAGACGCGAGTCGTCGGTCGCGGGATTGAGCGACACCGCGATCTGGCCGTAGCGATCGCCAAACACCGCTTCGTCCGGGGTGAACTTGATGCCTGCCATCGACACCACCGAGCGGGCCTCGCCCGCGCGCAGGTGCCGTCGCACGATCTGCTCCACCGTCAGCGTGTGCTGGATGCTCTCCTCGATCGGCGTGGTCGGCGGCAGGTCGACGTTGACGTAGAACAGCCGGATCGGATCGAAGGCGAAGAAGTTGAAGCGCACCGGGCCGCTGTTGAAGGCCGCGCCCAGCACGATCAGACCCATGGTTCCGAGAAACAGGGCGAAGGCACCGCTGAGATACCGCGCCGGTCGGCGCATGACGTGGATCAGCGCACGCGTGTACTTGACCCGCAGCGCATGCGTCCAGCGCTCACGCCAGGCCTGGCTGCGCGAGCCGCTGAGTGCCTTGGGGCCCAATGCGACGACGTGTGCGGGCAGCATCCACACGGCCTCGATCAAGCTCACCGTCAGCCCCACCGTCACCACGAAGGGAATGACGAACATGAACTGGCCAAGGATGCCCGGCAGCAGCATCAGCGGCAGGAAGGCCGCCACGGTGGTGGTCACCGCGGCCAGCACCGGCAGTCCGACCTCGCGTAGGCTTTCGAGCGCGGCCTGAAGTGCGTCGGTTCCGCGCTGCATGCGGTAGTACATGGCTTCGACCACCACCACGGCGTCGTCGACCAGCATGCCCAGCACGATGACGATGCCGAGCAGCACCGAGACGTTGAGCGAGTTGCCGGTGACATCCAGAAGAATGAAGGTTCCAGCGATCGAGAACACCACGCCCAGCGCCACCATCGCCGAGATGCGCGAGCCGAGGAACAGCCAGCACACCCCCAGCACCAGGATCAGGCCGACCAGAGCGTTGTCCTGCATGATCGCCAGCGCGTCGCGGGTCGGCAGCGACTGGTCGTCGCTCAGCACCAGCGACAGCCCCGTGCTGGCCAGCACCGCGTTCTTCCGCTCGACGTACTCGCGCAGCCGGTCGACCAGTTCCAGGGTGTTGCTGCCGCCGATCTTGGTAATCGACATCAGCACCGCCGGCTGGCCGTCGGTGCCGACCAGCTGGCGCGGGCGCTGGCTGACCCGGCGCACCTCGGCCAAGGTGTCGAGCCGCACCGAGCTGCCGCCATCCAGCGGCAGTTCAAAGCCCGCGAGGCGCTCCACGTCGGGCACGGCACCGGCCACACGCACCAGCCATTCGGCATCGCTGGCGTCCTGCTTGCCAGCGAACACGTCGCGGAACCAGCCGCGCAGGGCGTCCGCCAGCTGCACGGCGTTCACACCACGCGCCGCCAACTGCTGGGGGTCGAACTCGACGCGCAGCTCCGGGTCGCGGAAGCCCAGCGCCAGCACGCGGTCAACCCCGCTGATGCGCTCGATGTCCTCGCGCACGCTGCGGGCAGCGAAGCGCAGATGCTCGTCATCGGCCTGGCCGCGCAGCACCACCATGGCGGTGGGAAACCCGTTCGCCGAGGTGATCTCCAGGATGTCCGGGTCGAGCGCCTCGACCGGCAGTTCGGCATTGGCTTTGTTCTGGATCTCGCGACGCACATCGTTGACGCGCTTGTCGAACGTGCGCTCGTCGATCTCGCGGAAGCGCACCAGGATGTTGCTGACGCCCTCGCGCGAGCTGCTGATCACCCAGCGCACGTCCTGCACATTGCGCAGCGCGTCCTCCAGCGGATTGGTGATCTTGGCTTCGACATCCTCGGCTGAGGCGCCCGGCAGCGCGGTGCTGATGTTCAGCCAGTTGAAGTTGATCTCCGGGTCCTGCTCGCGTGGCATCGAAACGTAGGCCAATGCGCCCATCACCAGCACGACCACAAAAGCGATGTTCGCCAGCGGATGGTGGGTGATCAGGCGTTCCAGCAGGCTCATTGCTCCACCGCCGGCAGCGCATCACCGTCGTTCAGGCCCTGCTGGCCGCGGCTGACCACGCGTGTACCCGGCGCCAGCTGCAGGCGGAACGGGCGACCTTCCTGCGCGTCAGACGCCAGGACGAAGCGTGCGACACCGTCTTCCTCAATGAACGCGCCGAGCTGGGCGTTGCGCTTGACCATCAGTTCGGCGGGCAGCAACAGGCGCGGGCCTGTCCACGTGATCTGACCGGTGCTGCCGGCCGCCGCTGCGGGGTTCTGGAACGAGAAGCGCGCGAGCTGGGTGCGCGCCGCGCGCTCCAGCACCGGGGACAGCGCGACCAAGGCGAGCGCATGGCGCTGGCCGCGGGTTTCGAAGTGGACCTCCAGAGCGTAGGCGAGGTCCTGCGCAAACTCAGGCGGTATCTGCGCTTCGACTTCGGGCGCGGCAGTGGACACCAGTCGCAGCAGCGGGGTGCCAGGCGCTGCCAGCGCGCCGACCTGGGCCTGGCGTTCCAGCACTACGCCATCGAACGGCGCGCGCACTCGGCATTTGTCCAGTTGGCGGGCGGCGGCATCACGGCCTGCGCGGGCCAGTGCGACGTCGGCCCCGCCGGCATCCAGGCCTGTTTCAAGCGCGAGCAGTTCGTCTTCGCTGATGTGTCGATCGGCGCGCAGGCTGCGTCCGCGCTGCGCGCGCTGGGTCGCCAGTGTCAGCCGCGCCTGGGCCGCTGTGAGCTGCGCTTCGGCCTGCTGCAGCGCAAGCCGCGCGTCGCGTTCGTCCAGGCTCACCAGCAGCTCGCCGCGGGCGACGCTGCGGCCGGCTTCGATCTGCACCTCGGACACCGTCGCGGAGATTTCGGCCGCGATCACCGCATCGTTCGGCGCCAGTACGGACGCGCTGGCGCTGTGTCGGTCGGGCAGGGCGACGTCTTCGACCGCCCGCAGCTCAATCGTGGGTGGCGCAGCGGAAGGCGCAGACTGTGCATCGGTCTGTGCGAAGGCAGGCGCTGCGCTCAGCGCGAACAGAAACAGGGCCAGCGAAAGGGCTGGCGTTGCCAGTGCAATGGGGCGCATGTCGGGACATCCTGTCTAACGTGCGCGCTGGCAGGTCGGCTTGCGCGCTTCAAGTCGCCATTTCAGCATGGGGCGCAGCAGGAGGGTAGGTGAGTTTCGTTACCTCTTTGCATGTCATGGGCAGGGTCGTCTATGGGCCGGAGGCAGCAGCAGAGCTGGCGGCGTTGTTTGCAGTAGCCTTCGCGAACGGTCGATTCCGGAAGCGCTGGAGCTCGCGTACTACGTCCTGCTGCAGCCCGCCCTGATCGGGCATGTGGTGCTTCTGGCGCTTCTGCTTCTGCTTGCATGGTTGGCCAGGATCGCCGGGTTGTTCTTGGGAGCAAACGCCTTATGACGAACGAACTGATCCTGCCTATGGCCGCGCATGTCGCCTTGGCTGCCGCGCTTTACGCCGCGTTGACGGTGGTGCGTGCGCCCAAGGTCTGGGGCATCGGTCGTCGTGCTGACGGCTTGAACCCGTTCGCAACGGTGGAGCCGCGTATCAGCGCCAACTTGTCGAACCAGTTCGAGTGGCGGCTGTTCTTCCATCTGGCCTGCCTTCTGCTGCCCGTGGCCTCCAGCGCCGCGCTCACGCTTGCCTGGCTGTTCATCGCGGGTCGCCTGCTGCACAGCATCGTGCAGGTCTTCACCGGCAACGTCCGCCTGCGCGGGCTGGTATTCACGCTGAACTTTCTGGCGGTGTTGGGGCTGTGGGCGCATTTACTCGGCGGATTTCAGGCGGAAGTGGTCGGTTAGCGTTCGGGTTCCGCCACGATGATCCACGGGCTGGGACGTGCGGGTCGATGCGCTGCGCTTCTCTGCCCTACAAGTGAGATTGACGCTTTCCATCCAACGAATTCATGAGCAGTGACAGCGTGCCTCCGGATTCGCTCATCCGCGTGGCATCCACGGCAGCTGCCGGTGGAGGCGTGCACAGAGGGGTCACCCTTGCGCCGCCCGTGCCAACAGGGCCGACGAGACTCCTCCTGAGACCCGGGCTTCTCACTTTTCCTGCTGATCCGCTCTTGGCTTGACCGTTGCAGCCTGTGTTCACGTGCGCGTACGCGGAATCGCCGCGGTGTTCACCAGCCGAACAGCCACGCCCGCGTCCAACAGGCCATCGACCCGCCAGTACCCGTTACAGGTGGACTCCACCGCCAGCGCCTTCAGCGCTTTCAGAAAGGGCGCAAGCGCCTGCAAGACCGGCTCCAGGGTGCTCGGCAAACGCCGCTCGAACACAACATGGTCCTGTTCGTCGATGACGGACTGCATCCCGTGGTTGGAACGCAGTTCGATCGCTGCGTACGGTGTCATCTCCGCCTCCCGCTGCTGCAGGACATGAGAAGGGCCAGCAGGTCTTTGCCGCAGGTGATCAAGTGTTCGGCAGCGCTGGTTTCAGTGGGCGCCAACAGGGTGCCGAGCACGTCTTGGTACTGTGGGTCGCGCAGTGCGCCTGGAAGCGACAGCGGAGCTGGCGCTAGCTCATCTGCAGCCGGGGTTGGACAGGCTTCAGAGCGCCGGGGTCACCTCGGTGGCGCCCGCCGTGGCCGCGTGACGTTCCGACGGCCACAACGCCGAAGGCGACAACGAGCAAGCGCACGACCGGCCCCCAGCGCGAGGGCCACCGGCCACGGCCCCGTAGTCGCAAGATCTGCCACGCCCCAATTGCGAGACCAACAGCCCTCAGATGCGGCGACGATTGCGCAGGCGCGCGCTTGGCCCGATCCCGGCATTCAGTGACAGACGGCCACGAGGGGCCAGGCTGAGCGCCCGCGTGATGCCGAAATCGCAGTCGTGCTGGTCCGACTCTTGCGCAAGCCAGCGCTTGCTCGGCCGCCGCCTACTCGACAGACAGCCAGGAAGGGACGATTGCGTTTCCTATGCTTCAGGGAGCCTCCCAATGAACGCCGCCAAACGCAACAACATCCAGGTTCCAGGCTCCGAAGTCCCGGTGCTGCTCTTCGCCCACGGCTTTGGCTGCAGCCAGCAGATGTGCTCGGCCATCACTCCAGCCTTTGCGCCCAGTCACCGCCAAGTGCTTTTTGACTACGTCGGAAGTGGGCAGTCTGACCTGACGGCATTTGACAGCCAGCGCTACGGCTCCCTGCATGGCTACGCGCAGGACGTGCTGGAGGTGTGCGATGCCCTGGGGCTGCAGCCGGGCGTTACCTTTGTCGGTCATTCGGTGAACTGCAGCGTGGGGCTGTTGGCGTCCATCGCTAGGCCGCAGCCGTTTGGCCGACTGGTGTTGGTGGGGCCGTCGCCTTGCTTTCTGAACGATCCGCCGCACTACCAAGGAGGCTTCGAGCGCGAGGACCTTGATGGACCGCTGAAGCCATCATGGTCACCGACGAGCAGGGCCTCATCTTGTAGGTGAACCCGGCGTTCACTTCCATCGTGGGCTACACCGCAGCGCAGGCGATCGGCCAGCCCGCAAGCCTGCTGGACGCAGGCCGCCACGATCAGGCCTTCCAGACCCGCTTTCAGCATGAACTGGACACCCACGGCCCTGGGCAGGCGAGACTTGGGCAAGGCGCCCGGACGGGAGTGTTTACCTGGCTTGGCAGGCGGTGACGGTGATCAGTGCTGGCCCCTCGGTGCCGCAGCTGCAGGTCTAGGTGTTCAGCGACATCACTGAACGCTGGCGCCACAACGAGCGCCTGCGCCACCTCGCCTTTCACGACCCGCTGACCGAGCTGCCCAACCGGACGCTGCTGCTGGAGCTGCTGGCGCAACTGCTGGGTTAGACCCTGCGCGAAGACCCCAGCGTGGCAGTGATGTTCCTGGACCTGGATCGCTTCAAAACCGTGAACGACCAGCTGGACCACGACGTAGGCGACCAGTTGCTCAAGGCGGTGGCTGCCGACCTGCCGCGCTTGGTGCGACAGGTGGTCACGGTGGCGCGCTTGGGTGGCGACGAATCTGTCATCGCGCTCGACAAGCCCGGCACACGTGGGCAGGTGGAAGTCTTGGCCCAGAGCGTGGTCACGAAGCTGGGGCTACCGCGAACTATTGACGGCCATGCGGTGGGCGTGGGTGCTTCGGTGGGCATTGCGCTGTACCCCAGCGACGGGCTCACAGCTGCAGCCTTGATTGCAAGCGCTGACGAAGCGCTTTACGCAGCCAAGGGCGCGGGGCGCAACACCCCCCGCTTTTACAGTGCGGCGGCCAGGCTGTGAAGCTGCTCACGCTGCCTGCGTCGGCCTTTGGTCTACACCGAGCCATGGCCCTCGGCAGTCGTTGTGGGTTGGTAAGCGTCTGCCCACCCCTACCTTCCGCGCCGAGCTGATCAGGCCGACCCTGATCGCCACTCCAAACGGAGGAGCCGCGCGATGCGGTGTTCGCGAATGGCTTCGAGGCCGCTGCGCTGTCGGCGCAGTAGTCAGCCCGGCGCGATCGTCCGCGTATCCGTGCGCTGCATGCTGCTGTCGCCCATCAGGATCGCCCACAGCTTGCCGAAGCGCTTGAACACGCTCTCTTCGACATAGGACACGCCGTGCCGCCGGCAGATCGCCTTCAGGCGTGGCGCAGCCTGTCGATACTTCAGCAGGGGCAGATCGGGCCAGACGTGGTGTTCGATCTGGTAGTTCAGATGGCCCTGCAGGAAGTCGGAGAAGTCGCTGCGGAACGCGTCAACCCCTTTGAGACAGCCTGTTCACCAGATAGCTGTCATTCGTTCTCCTGAGTGGCGGATTCGCTCATGCTTGCGATCTCGTTGCTTCCGAGT
>NZ_JBILJQ010000050.1:0-39909 GCF_044377145.1 Aquimonas sp. | reverse complement strand
ACGGCGGAAGATGTTTCTGGCGGGCGAACCCGCAACGGCTTTGGCATGGGAGTCTCCGAACAAAGCCGCCCTAGAATGAGAGATAACGTGCTGCGTCACTGTCTCGTGGAGTGTAGGCGCGTAGGGAGAATGCCTTTGACGTACTTCTCAAGGCAGTGCAAAGCAGACCACAGGAACGGCTGAAACAGCCGCGCTCGGTAAGCCATCCTTGCAGCGATATAGTCCTTGTCTGCAGTCTCTCGGAAGCTTCTGATCGCGAAGTCGTTGACCAGGGCGTGCATCTGGTTGGGCATGGCTGTCCTCAGAAGCAGTAGGCCTTTTATGCATCAGTGCTGCATTGTGCGCATCAAAGGCCGCAATCAAGCAAGGCGTCAGCGCAGTCACTGCACGCCAGTGGCCAGCACGCGACCCGTTTAGGGACGGCGCCATACGCGCCTCAATGGATGCAGTAGCAGTGCCGTTGGGTGATCTCACCAGAGCGGCGCGCGGCACACCGACTAGCGCGCAGACACACTCACCGCCGCGAACGCCGAATGCTTCGACTCAACCGCATCCGCCGCCTCCGCACTACGCACCACCAACCCCGGTTCCGTCAGCGCCTCAAGGGTTGTGAAGCGTCCGCCCCGCGTGTCGTTGAGGGACTTCAGGAAGGCGAGTGTCAGGCGCTGGGTCGAGGCTTTGACGCTGTCTGCCACGTCCGCGGTGTCGAAGTAGCGGCGGTCGGTGAAGACGTTGTGGCTGCCGCGGTTGAAGATGGCCAGGGTTTTGTCGCCGCCGATGGCGTTGAACACTTTCTCGCGGTCGGCGACGCCGGAGCCGAAACCGGGCAGGCGGATGATGTCGTCGGTGGTAGTGACGTGCAGGCTGGGCACGGCGATGCCGCCGAGGATGGGCGCGAAGTTCGACTCGCCGTAGAACGGTGGCGCCGAGATCAGGATCGCTGCAGCGATGCGGGTGTCGCCGAGCTGCAGCAGTCGACCTTCGCGCATCACGCGTGCGCCGGCCAGTAGCATCGCGGTGTTGGCGCCGTAGGAGTGCCCGGCCACTGTGATGCGATCTGGATCGATGTGTTCGCCGAAGCGCTCGGTGAGCAGGTGATCCAGCGCCCATCGAAGATCGGCCACGCGGGCCAGCGCTTCGGGCTCGGCCGTTGCGCTCGCGAATCGCTGTGCCACCTGCAGCAGGTTGCCTTGCCACATTTCGCGATCGCTGCCGACGTGCCGAACGTGCAGGCTGGCGATGCCGTGGCGGGCCCAGTAGTGGCCCAGATGGGTGTAGCCGTCGTCCGAGCTGCCGATGCCGTGCGAGAACAGCACGAGCGGCACGTGGCCCTGGCGCGCGCTGTTCGGCCAGAACAGGCGTGCCGGCACCTCGCGCGAGCGGTTGGCGTCGAAGCCGTCGAGCAGGATCACGCGGTAGTTCGATGAGGCTGGCGCATCGATCCCGTCCTCACCGCCGAGGCTGGCGAGCGCGAACAGCCAGCCGGGCGTGAACGCCAGCAGCGCGATCAGCAGGGTGAGCGCAGCGCTGATGCGGCGGCGACGGGTGCGGAGCAGTGAGCGGAGACGATGCATCGGCGGCGGTGATCTGAAGGACTTGAGTGGGGCCGCGCCGGGCGGCGCGGTGTGTGGGCGATCTGTTCAAGGCTTGCCGCGGATGTTCCGTGGCGGAATCGAATGGGCGCCGGCTGCGGACCGGATTCAGCGCGTCTTCTTGGGGCGCCCCGTCTGCACGGTCGGCAGTGCGGCCAGCACGGTTCGCAGCTGTGATTCGCTCAAGGCGGCCAACTGCTGAAGCCCGGCGCGGAGCAGCTCGCTCTTCTTGGTCGGGCGTTTGAACTCGATCGCGCGTGCCTTGAGTTTGGCGATCAGGTCATAGTCGTCGCGCGGCATGGTGAAGCTGTCGCGCACAAGTTTGACGCGCTCGATCGCCACTGCTTCCTGCTTGTGGGGCTTCAGCTCGGCGCTCGCAGCGCCTGTCTTTTTCGGGGTTTTGGCCTTCGCACTGTTACCCGCATCGACAGCTTGAGCGGTCTGCTTGCCAGGCTTGGATTTCTTCGTGGCGCGCGCTTTGGTTGAGTCTTTCATGAGGGCATCAGGCGTTAAGGTATAAACAATATATACCGTTTAACTCCGCCCCGGAAGTTGGCGGCGATGCCGTTGCACCGCGTCGCGGTGGACATCTTGCGTCGATGCAAGATGCGAACTGCTTCGCAACTGAGGTGCAGCCCAAACTGCGCGGCAGCTACTGACAAAACCCAGCGGCCGCGAGCACATCGAGGTTCGCACGGTGCGCATCGACCACGTGCCGCGCTTCGACGAGTTCTTCGAGCTTTACCGCGCCGAGTTTGCGGACGCTGATGCGGCCTGGGACCGCGCGGTTCTTGAGACGTCCGACTACCGCGATTTCACCCGCCGCGCGCTGGCCGAACTCGTGCGACTGCGCCTGCTCGACGACGACTGGCCCTGCGCAATGCGCGAGCTGGTGAGAAGCCCGCTGAGCGGTGCCGACCTGCTGGTGCTGTCGCAGTTGCCGGGGTCGGTGACGCTGGGCCAGCTGGCCGGCGGAGGCCCGCACGCCGCGCTTTCGCCTGCGTTTTTCGAGTGCATCGCGACTGCAGCGAGCGGGTCGGCGGCGGCTGCCGTGTCGGTGACAGAACTTGCGACCGCTGAGCGGCAAGCCCGCGCAATCGCGGCCAGCAGCGGCCTTACGCTCGACGCATTCGCGGAGTGGCGCGCGCTGGATCTGGCGATCGACTTCGTGCGACTTGCCAATGCCGGTGACCTCGGGTTCGACGATGTCGGCCCCGGTCGGTTGGCGCAGTACGCCGCGCTGGCTCAAGCGTTCGGCGCCGAGCGGCAGCCCGCACTGCAGAGTGACGTGATCGACGCTGCGATGCCGGTCACCACCCTGCTGCGAACGCGATTCGGGCCCTTGCTCGACCTGCTGCAGCGCCTCGCCACCGGGCACCCCACCGCATGTGCGGCTGGATCTGGCGCGGGGTCGGGTGATCGATCTGCAGGGCTCTGAGCAGCCCGCATCGGCTGATCGCGCATCGGCTGACTAGCGCAATGCGGACGCGGCCGGCGCATCGACATTGCGCTAAGCGCGCCTCGCAGACGCGCTATCCATTTTCAATCCAGGCCGCGATTCGATCCGCGCACCGAAGCCGTGTCGAGACCTCGTGCGCGCGCTTGCACCGCAGACGACGTTCGAGCGCTACAGGTCGCGCATCGCGGATTCACATAGGCCGGCATTGGACATATTGGCCTGCTGCCCACCGCTGACCGAGGAAACGCCCATCAAGGCCATGTTGCAGGCGCGGCTGAAGGGCGTGCCCTGTTCGGCCAAAGGCTTCAGGCAACTGCTGTCCAAGCGCTGCAGCAGGGCCTCGCACTGCGGGGCGAGCGTCCATGCAACGCCGGTGTTCGGCTTGCGGTCGCGGCGCAGGCTGCGGCTCTGGGATCGGCAGTTCATCTGGGCCGGGGTGGTGCCTGCTGCAGGCGCGCTCAGCACGCCCTCCGAAGAGCCCGTGGCGAGGCTGATCAGGGACAGTGATTCGGTGCCGCGCAGCACGCCGAGGATGGCCTCGCGCACTTCGGCGTAGTGGATGTCGCAGGTGACCTCTTCTCTCGGAGTCGACCGCGCCGACACGCCTGCGCTGGCGGCAGCAGATGATTCCGGTGCGGCCGACCCGCTTTGCGCGGTTTCGCCACCGCAGCCGGACGCGGTGAGGGCAATGAGCGCAAGCAACGCGATGCGATTCAACATGGGAGGCTCCTCGGTGGATGGGTGAAAAGGTGCGTTCGGGCCAGCACATCAAACTGAGCCAATGGTCGGATACGCAGCCGCTCGGCAGGGCCCGACATCGACCATCGAGCGGTCGATCAGGCGCTGGGGCGCGACTCCGCGGCGCTGGGCACCCCTGCAACCGGCGGAACGGCGCAGCAACCCGCGTGTTGCCAATCCGATGGTGCGTGCCCTATCAAGCCGACCGGATGGCTGCATCTACGCTGCTCAACCGCAGCTGCGCGAAAGCGCGAAGCACACGCCAGGTCCGCAAGGCATCGTGGCTGGATCTGCTGGGGGCCGTTCGCATAGACGGCGACGCTCTCGCGCCGCCGTCTGTGTTGCTGCTTTGGCATCCGACTCAAAGCTCAGCCGAGATCGAGCTCCATCACGCGCGACCAGGCCGCGACAAAGTCCTGCACGAACTTGCCCGCACCATCGTCCGCGGCATACACCTCGGCGACTGCGCGCAGCTCCGAGTGCGAGCCGAAGATCAGATCAACAGGGGTTGCTGTCCACTTCAAGGCACCGCCTTGACGGTCGCGACCCTCGTACAGCCCCGCCTGCCCTTCGGCCTTCGACCACTGCGTCGACATGCTGATGAGGTTGACGAAGAAGTCGTTGCTGAGCACGCCGGGGCGGTCAGTGAAGACACCGTGCTTGGCACCACCGACGTTGGCGTCGAGTGCACGCAGACCGCCGACCAGCACGGTCATCTCGGGCACCGTGAGCGTCAGCAGGTTGGCACGCTCGACCAACAGCTCCGCAGGCGACTGCAGGTTGTTGTCTCCGAAGTAATTGCGGAACCCATCGGCTGAGGGTTCCAGCGCCGCGAACGAAACAACATCGGTCTGCGCCTGAGTGGCGTCGGTACGCCCCGGCTTGAACGGCACCTCGATCGGGTGACCGGCAGCGCGCGCCGCCTGTTCGACCGCAGCGGCACCGCCAAGCACGATCAGATCCGCCATCGACACCCGCTTGCCGCCGGATGCGCGGCGATTGAAATCCGCCTGCACCTCCTCAAGCGCTGTCAGCACCTTGGCCAGCTCGGCCGGCGAGTTGGCTGCCCAGTCTTTCTGCGGAGCCAGACGGACGCGCGCCCCATTGGCGCCACCGCGCAGATCGGTGCCGCGATAGCTGGCGGCGGACGACCACGCCGCACGCACCAGTTCCTGCACGGTCAGGCCTGAAGCCAGAATCTGCGACTTCAACGCGGCCACATCAGCGGCGTCTACCAGCGGATGGTCCAGCGCTGGCACAGGGTCTTGCCAGATCAGCGACTCGGTCGGCGCAAGGTTTCCGAGGTAGCGCGAGCGCGGGCCGAGATCGCGATGGGTGAGCTTGAACCACGCCCGGGCGAAAGCATCTGCGAACGCTTCCGGGGAATCCTTGAAACGCTGCGCGATCTCGCGATAGCTGGGGTCGAAACGCAGGGAGAGATCGGTGGTGAACATGATCGGCGCGTGGCGCTTGGTGTTGTCGTGCGCGTCGGGCACCAGGCTGGCCGCCTGCCCTTCGGCAGGAATCCACTGAACCGCACCGGCAGGGCTGCGCGTCTGCACCCATTCGAAGGCGAACAGGTTGTCGAGGTAGTTTGTCGTCCAGGCGATCGGATTGACCGTCCACGCGCCCTCCAGCCCACTGGTGACCGTGTCGGCGCCCTTGCCGGTGCCGCAGCGGTTCTTCCAGCCCAGGCCTTGCTGCTCGATCGGCGCACCCGCGGGGTCGGCCTCCAGGCACTCTTCGGGCTTGTGCGCACCGTGCGCTTTGCCAAAGGTGTGGCCACCGGCGATCAAGGCGACGGTCTCCTCGTCGTTCATGGCCATCCGAGCGAACGTCTCCCGGATGTCCTTGGCCGCGGCCAAGGGATCCGGGTTGCCATTCGGGCCTTCCGGATTGACGTAAATCAGGCCCATCTGGGTGGCGGCGAGCGGCCGCTGGAGCTGGCGGTTGCCGTGGTGACGCTGGTCCTCCAGCAAGCGGCTCTCCGGACCCCAGTAGGTGATGTCGCCCTCCCACTGATCAACCCGTCCTCCGGCGAACCCGAAAGTCTTGAAGCCCATGGATTCCAGCGCGACGTTACCCGTCAGCACCATCAGGTCACCCCAGGAAATCCTGCGACCGTACTTCTGCTTGATCGGCCACAGCAGACGACGCGCTTTGTCCAGACTGACGTTGTCGGGCCAGCTGTTCAAAGGCTCGAAACGAATCTGCGCACCGTCGGCGCCGCCACGCCCGTCGGCGGTCCGGTAGGTGCCCGCGCTGTGCCAGGCCATGCGAATGAAGAACGGGCCGTAGTGGCCGTAATCGGCAGGCCACCAATCCTGCGAGGTGGTCATCAGCTGTCGCAGGTCAGTTTTGACTGCCTCAAGATCAAGCGATGCGAACTCGGCCGCGTAATCGAAGTCTGCCCCCATCGGGTCGGACGTGACCGCGTGCTGACGCAGCGGGCGCAGGTCCAACCGCTCAGGCCACCAGTCCTGCACCGACGTCGATGCTGGCGCCGCTTGCACAGAGCTGACCCATCCCGCACCGGTCAGCGCCGCCGTCAGAGCGAGCACGAGAATCCTGTTCTTCAACATTCTATTTCTCCTTGGTCATAGTGGCGTCGAAACATGCAACGCCGCGGAGACTAGACCTTGAGAATACGGACGTTAAATTGATTGTAGATCTCGTTTTGATACCCAAGGACTATCAACACCTCAACCGGCGCAAGCTCGGGTCAGCACTCGGGCGGGTACGGATGCTTGCTCGGCTCGGACGCTCCACACAGGACCGGCGACTCAACGATGTGCTGTCTGTGCAGTCGAGAAGCGCCCTGCAAGCCAGCCTTGACCTGCTTCTTTGCCAGGAGAGCTTCGGGCGCATTCAAGCGATGACCTCGGCTCATCGAGCCCGCTGGACTGCAGGGCAATCGAGCGGGCGCGAGGCCGACGGGACTCCTGGAGCGAGGATCGATTGCCCGAGATGCACACGTCGATAGCGGCCGGTCAGCGACGAACGCCCGCCGACAGACAGCCGCCCATCGGCAGTGCTCGCCCGCCCCCTCGCCGCGGCGGCTACGACAGCCGCAACGCGGCGTAGCTCTTCTTGCCCTTGCGCAGCAGCAGGTAGCGGCCGAACAACAGATCGCCTGCGGTGACGCGCTGCTCGATACCGCTACTGCGCTGATTGTTCAGATAGATGCCGCCGCCCTCCAGATCGCGCCGGGCCTGTCCCTTGGAGGGGCACAGCCCACTCAACACCAGCAGATCGATCAGCGTGGCGCCCTCGCCTTCCAGCTGCGCGGGCTCCAGCGCGGCGTTGGGAATCTCGGCAATCACGTCTTCGAACACCGCTTCAGGCGTGTCGCCGATCTCGGCGCCGAACAGGATCTGGCTGGCGGCAATCGCAGCGTCGGTGGCCTCGGCGCTGTGCACCAGGGTGGTGACTTCGCGCGCCAGCGCCTTGTGCGCCTCGCGGGCGCCGGGGTTGGCGGCGTGCGCGGCTTCCAGCGCTTCGATGGCCGCGCGATCCAGGAAGGTGAACTTGCGCAGGTACTCGCTGACCTTGGCGTCTTCGGTGTTGACGAAGAACTGGTAGAACCGGTACGGGCTGGTGCGGGTCGGGTCCAGCCAGACCGCGCCCGATTCGGTCTTGCCGAACTTCGAGCCATCGGCCTTGGTGATCAACGGGAAGGTCCAACCGTATACCGCGACGCCCAGCTTGCGGCGCACGAACTCGGTTCCGGCGGTGATGTTGCCCCACTGGTCGGAGCCGCCGATCTGCAGCTCGCAGCGGTGCTCCTTGCGCAGGTGGTAGAAGTCGTAGGCCTGCAGCAGCTGGTAGCTGAACTCGGTGTAGCTGATGCCGCTTTCGCCGGCCATGCGCGACTTCACCGAGTCCTTGGCCAACATGCCCGACAGCGGGAAGTGCTTGCCGACATCGCGCAGGAAATCGAGGAAGGACAGCGGCGCCGTCCAGTCGGCGTTGTCGACCAGCAGGGCCGCGTTTTCACCGCTGCCGAAATCGAGCAGGCGCGCCAGCTGGGCCTTGATGCATTCGATGTTGTGGCTCAACTGCTCGCGGGTCAGCAGGTTGCGCTCAGCCGATTTGCCGGAGGGATCGCCGATCATGCCGGTGGCGCCACCGGCAAGGGCGATCGGCGTGTGGCCCGCGCGCTGGAAGCGGCGCAGGGTCAGCTGGCCCATCAGATGGCCGACGTGCAGGGAATCGCCGGTCGGGTCGAACCCGCAGTACAGCGCGATCGGCCCCTCCTGCAGGCGCTTGCGCAGGGCGTCGATGTCGGTGCAATCGGCCAGCAGGCCGCGCCAGGTGAGGTCGTCGATCAGGTCCATGGTCTTCGCGATTTCGTGCAGAGGCGGGAGAGGTTTGCAGCGTCCGGCGGCTGAGGCGAGGGCTGCGGCAGCCGCACAGGTTACGCGAGGACCGGCGTAGCTCGCGCAGGCGGCGGCGTGTGGGCTGGCGGCATGACAGATCGGCCCATCCGCGTGGGGCGTGGGCACAGCTCCCGACGGACTTTGCCCACACCGTCGGCCGGCCATTGTGCGGGCCAGGCGCCAGCCGGCCCCGCTGATCTGACAGCTTGTTGGCGTGCAGCCAGCGGCGTAGCGTCACCCGCACCCTGCCCTGCTGAGGCCGCCTTCGCTACTCCATGCTGAGGTCTGCGTCTGCCGTGGCGCGCGCGATGGCGACGTGGCACATCGCGATCGGGCCTTGAGGCCGTCGCGGGCTGCGTTGCCTTGACGGTCGCAGCGCCTGCGCCGGCGATGTGTCCTGTGTCCGCAAGCGAGCACGGCCGCCGAACAGAGGATGGTGCTGGAGGGCGCGGCGCCGCAGCAGTGCCTGCCCACCATGGATGTTCAAGCTCAGACCCGAATGCAGGCCCGCACGCGCACTGGAGATCTCCGCATGCACTCTCGATCCGCCCTTGCTCCCACGACAGCTCGCCCCATTCGGCAGCGCCTGCTGCGTCCCGCACTTGCGTTGCTGCTGTTGGCCCTCGCCGGCTGTGCGGTCACCACTCCGGTGCGCGAGGAGATCCCGCCGTTCCGCCAGGGCGTGGCCACCGCCAACCAGCAGACCGCAGCGGCCTTTGCCGATATCAACACTTTTCTGCGCGCGCAGCAGGTCGACCGGGCGGTCAGCCAGCCGACCTTGAACGAATCGATGTTCGTCGAAGCGCTGCCGGCCAGCGACACCGCCAAGTGGAGCCGCGCCTTCGCCCTGATCGATGCCTACGCCGCCAAGCTGGAACGGCTGCTGGACCCGCAGCTACGCGCGGGCGCGGAGACTGAGCTGTCCTCGCTGGGTGAGGCGATCGGCCGGCTCGACGGCGAGCAATTGCCGGCCGGCGTCGCGGCTGGATTCATCCAGCTCGGCGGGCTGCTGGTGCAGCTGCGCGCCGACAAGGACGCATTGGCCGCGATCCGCGCCGCCGACCCCGGCATCCAGCAGGTGTTCGCGCAGATGATGGCGGCGATCGGCAGCGACCCCAGCGACGCGATACGCGGCACAGTGCGCACCAGCTGGCAGCAGATTCTGGGCGGCATCTCGGTCGCGTTCCTGAGCGCCAGCGGGCCGGACGCCAAACGCAGCGTGGTGCTGCGCTACGTCGACACGCTCGACCAGCGCGACGGCCAGGATCGCTCGCTGGCCGCGCTGCGCAGTTCGATCGGTCTGCTCGCCAGCGCGCACAGCGAGCTGGCGGCCGGCCGCCACGCCAGCTCGCAACAGATGCTGGAGCTGCTGCAGAACGAATACACGGCCTATCGCCAGCAGGTAGAGACCATCCGCTCGCGCGAAGCCAGCGGCACGGCACAACCCGGAGGTGGCACATGAACGCGGTCGTCAATGCGGCAAGCACGATCAACCCCGGCATCAAGCAGGTCCACGACGAACTGATCGCCCGCCACGGCAGCCTGTCCGATCTGCTCGGCAGCACTTCCTCGCCCAGCGATGCCGAAGCGATCCTGCGCGAGATGCAGGAGGTGAACTTCCGGGTGATGGTGAGCGGCAGCCTGCTGTTCAAGCAGACCACGGCCAAGCTCGACGCCAGCATCGCAGCGGTCGCCGCGGCCAGCGCGCGCCTGGATGAATCGCTGAGCGAGGCGCAGCGGATCCAGGACATCGTCAAGGCCACCGGCCGGTTCCTGACCCTGGTCGACAAGCTGCTGGACGCGATCAAGCTGGTCTAGCAGCAGCGTGATGGCGACCTGATCGGCGCGGCGGCCGCGCCGATCAGGCCGCCACTGCCTCGACGCGATTGCGCCCGCGGCGCTTGGCCCGGTAAAGCGCGACATCGACCTGCTGCAGCAGGCTCGCAATGGGACAGGTGGAACCGACCACGTCGGCGCCGACCCCGATACTCACACGCAGGTCGAGTGGCTCGCCCTCGGCGGAATGCAGCAGGGGGCCGGATTCGAGCTGGGCGCGAAAGGCCTCAGCGCGCGCGCTGGCCTGCCTCATACCCACGCCCGGCAGCAGGACCGCGAACTCCTCACCGCCCCAGCGCGCCGCCACCTCGCCATCACCGCCGAAGTGCTCACGCAAGCGCTGACCGAACGCGCTGAGTACCGCGTCGCCAGCGGTGTGGCCGTTGAGGTCGTTGATGTCCTTGAAGTGATCGAGGTCGAGCAGCAGCAGGCTGAACGGCTGACCACAGCGCGTCAGGTCTGCCTGCAGCGCCTGCAGCGACAGCTCGAAGCACAGTCGATTGGCCAGCCCGGTCAACACGTCCCTGCGGCTCTGCTGCTCGAACTGGTCACGCTGGCTTTTGAGCGCGATGCCCTGGTGCACGCGCTGCCAGTACTCGCGGGTGCTGCGCCTGAGCACGAACAGCGAGTAGGCGACAAAAAAGGCGAAGGCCAGCCCCAGTAAGGGCTCGCTGGCAACCAGTACGGCCAGCGGCGGCAGACACAGCGCGAGAATGCCGATCCGCGCAAATCGTTCGCGAATGGCGAAGGTGTGCGCCATCGCCGCGACAAAGGCGACGGTGGCGAACAACGCGATCTCATAGCCGACCGTGGAGCGGGCACACCAAAGCAACCAGGCGGTGGCCAGCCCCCACAGCACCACGCTGAGCATCACGATGCCCCAGGCCTGCAGAATCTGCCGCCGCGCCGAGACCTCGGATATCGGCTGCACATGCACGCGCTGGCGCAACAGTGCCAGCAGCGCGAACAGGAACATCAGGCCCGCGAACAACACCGGCTGCTGCTCATGCAGATCGGCGCCGACCCCGGCCAGGGCCCAGCCCAGCACGTAGAACGGCCCGCCCAGACGAGTCCGCGCGAGGGTGTCGACCAGCTCCTCACGCTGTGCCAACTCAGCCAAGCCGAGCGTGCTGTCGAAGTTGGCGTTCAGGCCGGAAGGTGGAGGCGGCTCGCGCATTGATCTGCACAGGGTCCATGGCAACGCGGCGCACTGCACGCACGGTGCGTGATCGCATGCATATCCCAGGCCACGCGTTCACGGGTGGGAACCCACCAGAGGCGCAGTTCCAACTCACTGCACACCCAGTGCGAAGACTGCATCCCGGGGCGTAGGTTAGGCTGCTGGTCTGTCAACCCACCGTCCTGCAGGCCACGCGCCATGTCCACCGCCCATTCGCGCTGCCTGCTGGCGGCACTCAGCCTGATTCCGTGGTCAGCGTTCGCAGCAGGCGCAGACACCGGCCAGCCCGCGCCAAGCGTGATCGTCGACATCCGCAGCGCCGGCGCTGAAGGGGTGGCAGCACTGAAGCAGAGCCGCGACGTGCGCTGGTCGGCCGAATTCGGCACCGAACTGCTGCTGGGGATCGAGCCCGCCGCGCTGGACGCCTGGCTGAGCCGTGCCGACACCCGCAGCGGCCCAACCCTGGCCCGCGATGAGATCGTGGTGCGCGATCTGGTCTGCACCGTGCATGCGCCAGAACCGACCGTGGCGATCGTGGGTGGCTACAGTCTGGTGCGACGGCCGGCCGCGCTGGCACGGGTCGCAGGGCTCGGTGGTCTGGGCGGCAAGCCGATTCCGGCCGACGGCGTGGTGGCGGTATCGTCACGCAATCTCGCACTGGCGCGGCCGAAGCAGGCACCCGAACCGCGCACGGCGGCGGTGGTCGCCGCGGTCGATGCGGAGCGCTGGTTCGGCACCGTGCAGTCTCTGTCCGACTTCGACCGCAACAGCTTCAGCGCCGACCTTGGCAACGCCCACAACTGGATCCTGACGCGTTTCTCCGAGGCAGGACTCACCACCTCCAGCCACGCCTTCACCCTGAACGCCAGCGGCTGCAGTCCGACCCCGCCACCGGTGCAGATCAACAACCCGATCGGGATCAAGCAGGGCCAGACCCTGCCCAACGAGTGGATCGTCGTCGGCGCGCACTACGACTCGCGCAATGTCGGCCGCTGTGATGGCAGTGCGGAGCCGCAGCCGGGCGCGAACGACAACGGCTCCGGCTGCTCCGGGGTGATCGAGCTGGCGCGGGTGTTCCAGAACATGCCGACCGCGCGCAGCATCGTGTTCGCCTGCTTCGCCGGTGAAGAGCAGGGCCTGGTCGGCGCCTACGCCTGGGTGCAGTCGCTGCAGCAAAGCGGCCAGCTGGCCGGGGTGCGGCACATGGTCAACCTGGACATGATCGGCCACGCCGTTGACGACGGCCTGGCAACACGACTGGAGACCACCTCGACCTACTTCAGTCAGCGCCAGCTCTACGTCGACGCCGCGGCCACCTACGCGCCAGAACTGACCATCATCCTGCCGGCCAATACCCAGGCCTATTCCGACCACTGGCCGTTCATCGCCGCCGGGGTGCCGGCGGTGTTCACCTGGGAGAACGGCGCCGGTATCTACCCGCACTACCACCAGGCCACCGACCTGCCGGCCAATATGCTGCGCGCACGCGCTATTGGCGGCGGCATCCTGCGGATGGATGCGGCGGTGGTCGCGCAGCTGGCCGAAGTGGTGATTACGCCACCGCTGTTCGCCGACGGTTTCGAGTAGGCGAATCTGCGGCCGCAGCGGCACCAACGCGTCCGACATACGGCCGGACTGCCGGACATTCCGTGGAGTCTGTGCACATGAAGGTTCTTCAGCGTATTGCTGCCTCTGTACTGACGGGCCTCGTCCTGTCGGCCCTGCTGCTGGGCTCAGCAACTTCATCCGCACAGTCCAGCTGGACGCCCGTGGCGGACGCGGCCAAACACGCTCCCCCCGTACATCTGCACAGCCTGGAACAGCTGCCCGCGGGCAGCCTCACGCACTGGCAGCGGATCACAAGCAAGGCCGCTGAGTGGCAGATCCAGCTGCCCGACGGCAGCCGTCTTCGGATCGAACAGACCCAGCGTATCGAGCACGCCAACGGCGATGTCAGCTACAGCGGCAGCGTGGCCGGTGCCGACGGTCGCTTCGGCGTGCTGCTGACCGAGGGCCGCAGCGCCAGCTTCGGCCGATTCAGCACGCCGCAGGGCGAGTTCCGCTTCGAGTCCTTCGGCGCGCAGGGCTGGCTGGTTGATACCGGCCACGCGCAGCTGCGCGAAGCGCCTTCCGGTGAGCCGGTGCGCGCGCCTGGCTTCGTCGCGCCGGTGCCGGCGTCCACACCGACAGCGGCAGATCCGAAGAACGTGGCCGTGGTGATCGATCTGCTGGTGCTGTACTCGCAGGGCTTCGCCGACCGCTATCCCGGAGACGCAACCCAGACCCGCATCAACCATCTGGTCGCCGTTGCCAACCAGACCCTGGCCGACAGCCAGGTGTCGCTGGGCATTCGGCTGGTGGGTACGGACCTGTCTGGCTACCCCGACAGCGAGGGATCGAACGCTACCCTGCTGAACTCGATGGGTGCGGCGCTGGAGGGCCGCGCCAGCGCGCCGTCACTGGTGAGTCTGAGCGCCCGGCGCAACCAACTCGGCGCCGATCTGATCAGCTTCCTGCGCCCGCACGATGTGGAAACCCGCGGAAGCTGCGGCATTGCCAATCTGTTCGATGGCCGCAGCAGCAGCGGTGTCAACGTGGTGTCGGACGGTTTCAGCTCGTGGTCGCTGTGCGGCGATGAGGTGCTGACCCACGAGATCGGCCACAGCATCGGCGCGGAGCATCAGAACGGTGCCAATTCGCCTGCGGCAGGCTTCGGTACAGCCCTCGTGCTGCCAGGCCGATTCAACACCGTGATGGGCTCGGTCGGTTCCGGCAATCCGGATCGTTACCGCCGGCTGCTGCGCCTTTCCAACCCACAGCAGCGCTGCGGCGGGCGACCCTGCGGAATCGAGAACGTGGCCGACAATGCGCGCCGACTGCGCAACAACATGGCGGCCGTCGCGGGGTTCGCCGTGGAGCGAAGCAACGCGCCGAGGCCGCAGGCGCTGGCCGCCCGCGATCCGGATGCCGATGGCGACGGGGTGGCCGATAGCGAAGACGCATTTCCGCATGATCCGTCCTATCGCAGCGACCGCGACGGTGACGGTGTGCCCGATGAGCTCGATGCGTTTCCCGACAGCTTCGCCGAATCCGCCGACACCGACGGCGACGGCATTGGCGACAGCCGCGACCCCGATATCGACGGCGACGGCTTCGCCAATGCGCAGGATGCGTTTCCGCGCGACCGCAGCGAGTCCAGCGACCGCGACAGCGACCGGGTCGGCGACAACAGCGACCGTTTTCCCGATGACCGCAGCGAGTGGAGTGATCTCGATGGCGATGGCATCGGCGACAACGCCCACCTCGATCGCGATGGCGATGGCAGCGACGACCTCGCCAACGGCGGCAGCCCGGCCGAGCACGATCTACTGGTGATCAGCGCCGGCACCGACCGCGTGCTGCGGCTGCGCGGCGACAGCGGCCGCTATGCCGGCATCGAGATCGCCGAGCGCGAACAGCCGCAGGCGCTGGGGTTCCAATCGGCCTTGGCCTGGAATCCGGCACGCAAATCGGTCGACGCGCTGGTGGCGACCCAGCTGCGGCGCTATGAGCGCGCCAGCGGCGAGCGTCGAACGCTTGCGGTCGGCTACCTCGGCGGGCCGCAGCCCGCCCTGCCCTCGGCGTTTCCGGCCGGGCTTGCGGTCGCTGCCGATGGCACCGTGTTCATCGCTGAAGAAGTTGGCCGCTCGCTGGCGATGCTGGATGCCGCGAGCGCGCAGACCATCGATGGCGACAACGCGTTCGCGCGCGGCGCCCGCAGCTTCCAGGACCCGCCGCGCACGCTGCTGCTGACGCCCGCCGGCCGCTTGTGGGCACTGGAACGCAGCGGCACGATGAGCGAGTTCGATGCAGACAGCGGCGCCCGTTTGCGCACGCTCCCGCCGCCGCAGATCGGCGTCGGGCTCGCCACAGCCTTGGCCTACGACGCCAGCCGCGATGCCTTGCTGCTGGCCGATGCGTCGCTCAACCGCGTATTGCGGGTGAACCTCGGCAGTGGCCTCACAGAGGTGTTGATCGCGCCCTCCACCGGCGGCTTGAGCGCACCGGCTGGGCTCGCCATCGGGCCCGACAACCGCCTGTACGTGAGCAGCGCCGGCAGCCATCAGGTGCTGCGCTACGCGCTCGACAGCGGCGCCTTCATCGACGTGTTCAGCCAGGTTCCGGCCGGCCGCCTGGCCGAACCGCGCGGCCTGCTGTTCGTGCCGCGGGTGAACGACCGCTACCCGGACGATGCCAGCCGCCAACTGCGGCCGATGGCCGGCGCTTGGTTTGATCCGCAGCGCGCAGGCCAGGGTTTCGATCTGGAACTGACCGGCGAGACGCTGTCGTTGATCTGGTACACCTACAGCGCCGACGGCGAGCCCACCTGGTATCTGGCCGCGGGGCCGCTGCAGGGGCGGCGCATGCAGGCGCCCTGGCTCAGCTTCCGGCGCGCGGATGATGCCAGCGTCTCGGCCGAAGTAGGGACAGTCGACATCGAGTTCAACGGCGAGAACGCCGCCCTGCTGCGTTGGCGCCTGGGCGGCCTGAGTGGCGAGGAATCGATCCAGCCGCTGTGGCTGGACGCCACCGAAACGATGGAATTCCCCACCGCGGCCTGGTATCCACCCGCAGCACCCGGCTGGGGGCTATCGCTCGCGCGCGGCGGCGACGTGCATTCCGGCATCGCCTTCATCTACACCCCGGACGGTCGCCCGACCTGGGTCGCGGGCGCCAGCGCGCAGGCCGGGCCGCTGCTGACCATTCCGATGCAGCGCTATACCAGCCGCACCCGCTGCCCCGGCTGCAGCGGCAGCGCTGATCCTGTCGCCGTCCCGGCCGGCACCCTTGTGTTCGAGCTGCTCGGCGGCGACCGCGCTCGGCTGGACAGTGATCTGCGCGGCACTGCACTCGAATGGCTGCGCAGGGGTGAAGAGATGCGCCGTCTGACCGATCCGCCGACCGCAGCGGATCGGCTGCCTCGACACGATCGATGAATCAGACGGGCCGGCCCACGACACCGGATATCGCCCCACGGCTTCGCGCGGGGGGGGTCTGAACCCGCGAGCACGGGCGGCCAAACCATCGATGCGCACAGTCGTCCGATGCGCGCAGTCGTCTCGACCGATGAAACCGCTGGCCGGTGAGTCGATCAAGAGGCGCTGGACAGGCGCGAATGGGTGACACCCGCGCCGATCCCGGTTGAGACCGTCAAGGCAAGTGCGCCGGCTCGTCCGGATGCATTCTCAGGCTGAACCCATGCGCAGCAAGGTCCGATTGCCAACCGCCAGCCGGCGCTGGCTTACCCCGACCTGACCGCGCTACTGCGCCGGCGCGCCCCAGATCTCGCGCAGGCGCGCATCGCGCCCGCAGCGGCCGCGGTAGTAGCTGTAGCGGATCGAATTGCGCTGGTAGTAGTCCTGATGGTAGTCCTCGGCCGGCCAGAACCGCACCACCGGCAATACTTCGGTCGCGACCGGCTGCTGGAAGCTCTTCTGCAGCTCGGCGCGGCTGGCTTCGGCCAGCGCCCGCTGGGCTTCATCGACAAAGAAGATCGCGCTGCGGTACTGCGGGCCGGCATCGCAGAACTGCCGATTGACCGCCACTGGATCGACGTTGCGCCAATAGGTGTTGAGCAGCTTTGCGTAGCTCACCCGCTCAGGGTCGTACCGCACTTCCACCACTTCGACATGGCCAGTGCCGCCGGCCGAAACCTGCTCATAGGTCGGGTTCTGCTCCTGCCCACCTGCGTAGCCGCTGGTGGTGGAGAGCACGCCGTCCATCTGGTCGAACGGCTTCTCCATGCACCAGAAGCAGCCACCACCAAACACCGCCACCGCGACCTTGGCCGGCACCGGCGCGGCCGGCTCAGCCAGATCGACCTCAACCACGTTCTGTGCCCAGGCCAGCACCGATCCCAGGCCCAACACCAGGCCCAGCACAGCCAACCACCGACGCCGGCTCATGCGCGCAGCTCCGGCAGCGCACTGCCTTCGGGCACGAACTGCAGCGCCACCCCGTTATTGCACCAGCGCTGGCCAGTGGGCTCCGGGCCGTCGTCGAACACATGGCCCTGATGGCCGCCACAGCGTGCGCAGTGGTACTCAGTACGCGGGAGAACCAAGGCCCAATCGCGCTTGGTGCCCATCACCCCCGGCAGATGGGTGAAGAAACTCGGCCAGCCGGTGCCGCTCTCGTACTTGTGGCTGGCATTGAACAGCGGCAAGTAACACGCGGCGCAGACAAAGGTCCCCGGCCGCTTCTCGGCGTTGAGCGGACTGCTGCCGGCGCGCTCGGTGGCCTCCTCGAACAGCACCGCATAGGCCGCCGGGCTGAGCAGCGCCTTCCACTCCTCGTCAGATTTCTGCAGACGGCCGATCACCGGCGCAGCGCCTGAATCCTCGCGCGCCTCGACGCGAAGCTCACGCGTAGCAAACCAAGCCGCAGGCGCCAGCGCCGCGGCTCCAAGACCAAACAGAAAGGGTCTGCGTTTCATCATTGGGTTCCTCTTGTAGACGCGGCGGTCGCTCGACGATGCGCCGGCGAAGCCGGGAATCCGTCGAGAGTCGGACAGGAGAGGTCTTGGGGCGGTGAATGATTGCTTGCGTCAGCGCGCAGGGCTGGATGCATCCGCTTGCTTCGCCGTTTGCACAGCATTGCTAGTCGCGCAGCGCTTCAAGATAGTTCTCACGCTGGTCGAGCTTGCCGGTCCCCGTGCAAACATCGCCTGCAACAAGCCTCTCAGACGCCTCTTCGCCTTCGAGCCTAGCGATCACCAAGTAGGAATCGCCGACATCCCAATAGCTGCCGAGACAGTAGCAAGCGTCCTCGGAGACGAGCTCGACCCTCTCGTCGACGTCTCCACGCAGAGCTTCCACCACCGCAAAGGTGACTCGCTTGCCTCCGCAGTGAGACCCATGTGACTCGTCCCAGCACAAGTGTCGCGGCCTGTAGGGGTCGCGGTCCACCTGAAGCACCGTACCCACGAACGCCACCTTGGCGTGCTCGGCAGCATTGGTGGGCGACATAGGTTCGCAGGTGCTCGCCATCGCCCGCTCGGCGATAGGGGCGCAGAACAATAGAATCGTGATGACGCGGACAAGGGTCACGGCGCACCTCCAGCGAACGCAAGGGCGGCGAAGACGACGCATGCAGAGTCGCGGGCTGCTCGCCGGAAACAGCCGAATGGAGGACCGAAAGGTCTTCTATTCGTTCCCCGATTGCTATTGCGCTGACGCGAGATCTGGGATCCCGCGCGTGGAAGACAGAGCCGCCCTCACTCCCACTCAATCGTCGCCGGCGGCTTGCCGCTGATGTCGTAGACCACGCGACTGACACCGCGCAGTTCATTGACGATGCGCCTCGCGACACGGTCGAGGAAGTCGTAGGGCAGGTGCGCCCAGTGGGCGGTCATGAAGTCGATGGTTTCGACCGCGCGCAGGGCGATCACCCATTCGTAGGCGCGGGCGTCGCCGACCACGCCGACGGACTTGACCGGCAGGAACACCGCGAACGCCTGGCTGACGCGGTCGTAGAGGTCGGCGCGGCGCAGTTCGTCGATGAAGATGTGGTCGGCTTTTGCGAGCAGGTCGGCGTACTCGCGCTTGACCTCGCCAAGGATGCGCACGCCCAGGCCCGGACCCGGGAACGGGTGGCGGTAGACCATGTGGCGCGGCAGGCCGAGTGCGACGCCGAGGCGGCGCACTTCGTCCTTGAACAGTTCACGCAGCGGCTCGACCAGGCCGAGCTTCATCTTCTCTGGCAGGCCGCCGACGTTGTGGTGGCTCTTGATGACGTGGGCTTTGCCGGTCTTGCTGCCGGCGGATTCGATCACGTCCGGATAGATGGTGCCCTGGGCCAGCCACTGGATATTGCTGAGCTTGGTGGATTCCTCATCGAAGATCTCGACGAACAGGCGGCCGATGATCTTGCGCTTGGCTTCGGGGTCTTCGACGCCCGACAGAGCAGCGAAGTAACGATCAGCCGCGTTGACGCGGATGACCTTGATGCCCATGCCGCCGGCCTGCTCGTTGGCGGCGAACATCTGCATCACCTGGTCGCCCTCCTGGTAACGCAGCAGGCCGGTGTCGACGAACACGCAGGTCAGGCGATCACCGAGGGCGCGGTGCAACAGCGCCGCGACCACGCTGGAATCGACGCCACCCGACAGGCCCAGCAGTACGTTGCCCTCGCCCACTTGGGCGCGCACGCGTTCGATCTGGTCGTCGATGATATTGGCGGCGGTCCACAGGGTTGCGCAGCCGCACAGTTCAACCACGAAGCGCCGCAGCATGTCGGTGCCGGACTTGGTGTGGGTGACCTCGGGATGGAACTGCACGCCGTACCAGCGGCGGGCTTCATCGGCCATTGCCACGATCGCGACACTCTCGGTGCGCGCGGTGATGCGGAAACCCCGCGGCACCGCGGTGACGCGGTCGCCATGGCTCATCCACACATCCAGCCGCGGCGGCGAGCCGGCGTGGTCCTTCAGGCCGTCAAGCAAGCCGCAAGGCGCGCTGACCTCGACCTCGGCATAGCCGAACTCGCGCTCATGCCCGGCTTCGACATTGCCGCCGAGCTGCATCGACATCGTCTGCATGCCGTAGCAGATGCCGAGCAGCGGCACGCCCGCATCGAACACCTGCTGCGGCGCGCGCGGTGAGCCGTCCTCAACGGTCGACTCCGGCCCACCCGACAGGATGATGCCCTTGGCGCCCCAGGCGGCGATTTCGGCGGGATCATGATCCCAGGCCCAGATCTCGCAGTAGACCCCGATCTCGCGGATGCGCCGGGCGATCAGCTGGGTGTACTGCGCGCCGAAGTCGAGGATCAGGATTTTGTCGCTGTGGATGTCTGGGAGCATGGGATTCGGGATTCGGGATTGGGGATTCGTAGGAGCCAAAGAGCGTCGCGAGCGCTACGCTCGCCGTGAACGCATAGGACACGGCCGAAACTCAGTTCGAAGCGGTGACGCGGCGGGTGCAACTCAGGCCGGGAGAGTGGTCGAAACGAATCCCGAATCCCCAATCCCGAATCCCGCCGCGCAAGCGTCAGCTTGCGCGGTAATTCGGCGGCTCCTTGGTGATCTGCACATCGTGCACATGCGCTTCGCGGGTGCCGGCATTGGTGACGCGGACAAAGCTGGGCTTGCTGCGCATGTCTTCGATGCTGGCGCAGCCGACGTAGCCCATCGAGGCGCGCAGACCGCCGGCGAGCTGGTGGACGATGTTGCGGACCGAGCCGCGGTAGGGCACGCGGCCTTCGATGCCTTCTGGGACGAGCTTGTCGGCGTCGGAGGCGTCCTGGAAGTAGCGGTCCTTGCTGCCCTGTTCCATCGCGCCGAGGCTGCCCATGCCGCGGTAGCTCTTGTAGCTGCGGCCCTGGAACAGCTCGGTCTCGCCGGGGCTCTCTTCGGTGCCAGCGAACAGGCCGCCGATCATCACCGTGGACGCACCGGCGGCAATCGCCTTGGCGATATCACCGGAGTAGCGGATGCCGCCGTCGGCGATCAGCGGAATCTGATCCTTCAACGCCGTGGCGACCATGTCGATCGCGGTGATCTGCGGCACGCCGACGCCAGCGACGATACGGGTGGTGCAGATCGAGCCCGGGCCGACGCCAACTTTCACCGCGTCGGCGCCGTGATCAAGCAGGGCCAGCGCGGCGTCACCGGTGACGATGTTGCCGCCGATCACCTGCAGGTTGGGGAAGTTGCGCTTGACCCAGCGGACGCGCTCCAGCACGCCCTGCGAATGGCCGTGTGCGGTATCCACCACGATCACGTCGACGCCGGAATGCACCAGCGCCGCCACGCGCGCTTCAGTGTCGCCGCCCACGCCGACCGCAGCGCCGATCAGCAGCTGCTCGTCACTATCCTTGGCGGCATTGGGGTTGTCGCGGGCCTTCTGGATGTCCTTGACGGTGATCAGGCCGCGCAGCGCGAACTGATCGTCCACCACCAGAACTTTCTCGATGCGGTGCTGGTGCATCAGGCCCAGCACTTCGTCATCACTGGCGCCCTCGCCCACCGTGACCAGTTTGTCCTTGGCGGTCATGATCGCGCGCACCGGCGCGTCCAGGCGTTTCTCGAAGCGCATGTCGCGGCTGGTGACGATGCCGACCAGCTGGTTGCCGTCGACCACCGGCACGCCGGAGATGTTGCGGGCGCGGGTGAGCTTGATGACTTCGCCGATGGTGGTGTCCGGGCTCACCGTGAAGGGCTCGCGGATCACGCCGGCTTCGAAGTTCTTGACCTGCTGCACATGGCGGGCCTGCTCGCCCACGCTCATGTTCTTGTGCAGGATGCCGATGCCGCCGAGCTGGGCCATGGCGATGGCCAGACGCGCTTCGGTGACGGTGTCCATCGCCGCCGAAACCACCGGCAGGTTGATGCGCAGTGAGCGGGTCAGGCGGGTGCCCAGGCTCACATCCTTCGGCAGCACCGCGGAGTGCGCGGGAATCAGGGAGACATCGTCAAAGGTCAGTGCTTCAACCTGGATGCGCATGCATGGGCTCCGGCGGTAGGAAGCGCGGCATTATAGGCCGGTTCGGGCCGCTCACACTCGCACTGGCAACTCCCCGGCGATTGGAGCCGGCGAGCGCAGGACCTGCAGCGCAACGAGGTCCAAGCACCGCGCCGACTCAAATGTGCGCATCCAAAGCGCGCCGACTGCCCCAGCAGGCCAAGCGGCTCGGCCCGCCGGGTCGCGACGGCGCTCAGGCGGTCCCAACGCCTTCCGCGCAGCCGCGCGCGGGGTCGGTGGCGATGTCTTCGTGCAGCAGGGCCCTGGCCACGTCCAGCGCTGCATCAATGATCTCGACCCGCACACAGACTTCAGTGGACTCCCGGCTGGTGTTGATCAGAACGGCGCGGCCGGGGCCGGTGATGCGCCCGGTCAGCACATCGCGCGGCCCGACGATGCCACGCTCGATATCCAGCACGGTGTAGCCATCGCCGGTCCTGATCACCACGCGGCCGGTATTGGGGTTCATGCCGCATACGCTGCCCTGATTACTCATTGCGCTCTCCTGCTGGCCAAGACCCCGTACATGGCGGAAGCCTAGCCGAAACCCGGCGGCGGGCAATACCTCGCTGCTGACGGATTCAGGTCAAGAGCAGGCGGTAGGCCGGGTTGTCGGTCTCATTGCTGTGCGGATAGCCGAGTCCCTGCAGGAAGCGCTCGAAGGCCGGATGATCGGCTGCGGGTACCTGCAGCCCGACCAGGATGCGACCGTTGTCGGCGCCCTGGTTGCGGTAGTGGAACAGGCTGATGTTCCAGGCCGGATCCATCGCCGACAGAAAGCGCGTCAAGGCGCCGGGGCGTTCGGGAAAATCGAAGCGGTAGACACGCTCATTGAGCGCCAGCGCCGACCGCCCGCCGATCATGTGTCGCAGATGCAGCTTGGCAAGTTCGTCGTGGGTGAGGTCGAGCGCCGGGAAGCCCTCGCCTGCGAAAGCGCGCGCGAGCTCGCCCGCCTCATCGGCATCACGGGTGGAGATGCCGACGAAGATGTGTGCCGCTGCCGAGTCGCCAATGCGGTAGTTGAACTCAGTGATGCCGCGCCCACCGAGCAGGTTGACGAAGCGCCTGAAGCTGCCGCGCTCCTCGGGGATCGTCACCGCGAACAGAGCCTCGCGCTGCTCGCCGACCTCGGCGCGCTCGGCAACAAAACGCATGCGATCGAAGTTGAGGTTGGCGCCGGAGGCGACCGCGATCAGCGCCTCACCTCGCAGCCGGTGGCGGGCGACATACTGCTTCAAGCCGGCGATCGGCAAGGCGCCGGCGGGCTCCAGCAGGCTGCGGGTCTCCTCGAACACATCCTTGATCGCCGCGCAAAGCGCATCGGTATCGACCCGCAGCACTTCGTCCAGATGCAATTGGCACAGGCGGAAGGTTTCGTCGCCAACGCGCTTCACCGCGGTGCCGTCCGAGAACAGGCCGACGTCATCGAGGGTGACGATATGGCCGGCCTCCAGCGAGCGCGCCATCGCGTCGGAATCCTCGGTCTGCACCCCGATCACCTTGACCTCCGGCCGCAGCGCCTTGACGTAGGCGGCCACCCCCGCCGCCATGCCGCCGCCGCCGATCGGCACAAAGATCGCGTGCAGCGGGCCGGTGTGCTGGCGCAGGATCTCCATCGCCACGGTGCCCTGGCCGGCGATCACATCGGGGTCGTCGAAGGGATGCACATAGGTGTAGCCGTGCTGCGCCTGCAGCTGGCGCGCGTGCGCGGCTGCATCGCTGTAGGAATCGCCGGCCAGCACCACCTCGACGTTGTCAGCGCCGTGCCGACGTACCGCTTCGATCTTGACCGCGGGCGTGGTCACCGGCATCACGATCACCGCCCGGCAGCCCAGCCTGCGCGCCGCCAGTGCCAGGCCTTGCGCATGGTTGCCAGCCGAGGCCGTCATCACCCCGCGCGCGCGCTCCTGCGGGCACAGATGCACCATCTTGTTGTAGGCGCCACGCAGCTTGAACGAGAACACCGCCTGGTTGTCCTCGCGCTTCAGCCAGATGTTGTTGCCCAGGCGTGCCGACAGTCGCGGCGCGAAATCGAGTTCGGACTCACGCGCGACCTCGTACACCCGCGCGTTCAAAATTCGCCGCAGATAGTCCGGCGCCGGCGCGGGCGCAGGCAGCGCCTCGGGTCTGGGCGTGGGGACCGGCTGGGCAGACATGGGTGACCTCGACGCAGAAAGTGAACCCGGATCCTACGCCTGAGGTGCGCGCCCTGCCCTGCGGTGGCGCCAGCGGCTGACGAAACGGCACATGCGCGGCCTGCGGCCGCGTGGGATTCGGGATTGGGGATTCGGGATTGGACGAATGCTACTGGAGAGTTCCGCATCGGCAAGCTCCGAACCAGCGCCACCATCGAGCAACCTTGCCTACCGTCGGCCAATCCCGAATCCCGAATCCCAAATCCCGGCTTTCAAGTACTCTGAATAACGATATTCGGAAACCCGAATGCCTTGTTGCGGGCGCGCAGCGAAAGCTGGCCGGCGGTTTTGCGGGCGATCTCGCGGTAGCGCAGGGCGAGGTCGGAGTCTGGGGATTCGATCACCACCGGTGCCCCGAGATCGCCCTGCTCGCGAATCCGGATGTCGAGCGCCAGCGCGCCCAGCAGCGGCACTTCGTATTGCTCGGCCATGCGCTGTCCGCCGCCCTCGCCGAAGACGTGCTCGGCGTGGCCGCAGTTGGAGCAGACGTGGATCGCCATGTTCTCGATGATGCCGAGCACCGGCACCTCGACCTTCTGGAACATGCGCAGGGCTTTCTTCGCATCCAGCAGGGCGATGTCCTGCGGGGTGGTGACGATGACCGCTGCCGACACTGGAACGCGCTGGCACAGGGTCAGCTGGATATCGCCAGTGCCGGGCGGCAGGTCGATCACCAGGTAGTCGAGGTCTTCCCAGGCTGTGTCGTTCAACAGCTGCTGCAGGGCCTGGGTGACCATCGGCCCGCGCCAGATCATCGGCGTGTCTTCCTCGATCAGAAAACCGATCGACATCGCCTGCAGCCCATGATTCTTCTTCGGAACGATGGTCTTGCCGTCCGGGCTGTCCGGCCGGCCGGACAGGCCGAGCATGCGCGGGATGCTGGGGCCGTAGATGTCGGCATCCAGCACGCCGACGCGCGCGCCTTCGGCCGCCAGCGCCAGAGCCAGATTCACGGCTGTGGTGGACTTGCCGACGCCGCCCTTGCCCGAGGCCACAGCGATGATGTTGCGCACGTTCGGCAGCGGGCTCAGCTCCTTGCGCACCTGGTGCGCAAGGACACGTGAGCTGACATCCACGGTCGCTCGCGCGATCCGCGGGTCGGCCTGCAGCGCCACCCGCACGCGTTCGGCGAGGCTGGCATGCAGACCGGCGGCGGGATACGACAGCTGCAGTTCGACCAGCACACGATCGGCATCGATACCGATCGAGCGCACGGCGTCTGCCAAGGTGTGCCCGGTGTTGTCATCGATCAGGCCGGACAGAATCTGCCGGACGGCATCCTGGGTCAGGGACATGGGAATGGAGTGCTCACATTGGGGAACAGGGCTCGCGCCTGCCGCAGCTGGCGGCACATCAATCGGGCGCGAAGCCGCTTATTGTAGGGCCCCGCGCACGCTTCGCCTCACGCAGCTATGCCAAACGCATTCGCCTCCCCAGACCCGGCCGCGCTGGACTAGCGACAACGCGTGCACCGCTCCCCTTCCGCACCAGTCGATGAGGAATTGCGCCAGCAGCCACCGGAAAGCATCTGGCGACATCAGTGGCGACTCCGCGACCGCCATCGAAGGCGGGTCGCGGAGGTTCTGCCGGGCTCAGGCGTGCCGCGCCTGCACCCGCTGCCAAGCCAGCCGCCAGCGGGCGCGGCCGCGCAGTCGCGCTTCATCGACGATCGCATAGAACGTCGGCAGGGCGAGCAGCGAGATCAAGGTGGAGAATGCGAGGCCGCCGACGATCGCACGCGCCATCGGGTAGTAGGGCGGGCCATCGCCGCCCATCGCCGCGCCCGCGATGCACAGCGGCAGCATGCCCAGAATGGTGGTGCCCATGGTCATCAGAATCGGCCGCAGGCGGTCGCGGCATCCGTGCACCAGGGCGGTATGACGATCCTCACCCTGGCGGCGCAGCGTATTGATGTGCTCCACCATCACGATGCCGTTGTTCACCACCACACCCATAAGAATCAGAATCCCGATCGCCGCCATGATCGAAAACGTCGTGCCGGTCAGCCAGAACAGCCAGAACACGCCCAGCGCCGAGAAGAACACGGTGGTGATGATCACCGCCGGGAAGGTGACCGACTCGAACACGGCCGCCATCACGATATAGACCATGACCAGTGCGATCGCGGTGTTGAACAGCATCTGCGCGCCGGCTTCGTCATCCTGCTCGAAGCTGGTGCCGAAGCTCCAGCGATAGCCTGCCGGCAGCTGGAACTCGTCCATCACCGCCTCGATCTGCTCGCGCGCGGTGTCCTTGGTGACCCCATCCGCCAGCACGATCTTGATCGGCAAAGCGGTTTGTCGGCTCTGCCGGGTGATGGTGCTGGGGCTGGCCACCACCTGCACATCGACCATCGACATCAGCGGCACCTGGCCGCCCAGCGGGCTGTTGAGCTTGAAGTCGCGCAAGTCATCGACGCTGGCGCTGTCGGATTCCTGGAAACGCATCCACACCGGCACTTCGGTGCTGCTCGCACGGAACTCGCGCAAGGGCGTACCGCGCAGCGCGATGCCGATGTACTGCGCCACCTGCTGGGCCGAGAAGCCGTACTGCAGCGCGCGCTGGCGGTCGACCCGAACCTGGATCTCGCGCGACTTCGAGCCCAGGTCGGCGTACGCATCGGCCGTTGAATCCAGCCGCAACAGCACCGGCACCACCGAGTTCGACAGTTCCTCAAGCGTTAGCGATGAATCGCCGATCAAGGACACCTCGAGCCCATCCGCCCCGCCCGGCCCCATGCCACCACCATCGCGAAACGCGACTTCGCCGAGTGCGATCTTCGGCATGTTCTCGGTGATCCGCTTCATCAGTTCGGGCGTCGGCGTCATCTCCCCTTCTTCGGTGAAGGTGATTCGGGTGCCGCCCCAACCGCGCTCGCTGAACCAGGAGTAGATCTGGGTGATCTCCAGTTCCTCTCGATTGGCTTCGAGGTAGGCCTCGATCTGCGCCACGGCCTTGGATTGCTCCTCCAGCCGGTAGCTGCCGTTCCAGCGCACGTTGAGCTCGACCTCGCGGGTTTCGCCCTCGGCGAACATGTCGAACTCCACCCCGCGCATCGGAATCACGCTGACCGCAATCAGCAGCGCAATCGCGCCCAGGGTCTTCCAGCGATGCCGCAGCGACCAGTCGAGCAGTCGCGCGTAGCGGTCCTGCAGGCGCGTGGCGCTCTTGTGCGCATCCAACAGGTGCGCTGGCGCGCGAATACGTGCGCTGATCATCGGTATCAGGCTGACCGCCACCAGCCACGAACACAGCAGCGAGATGGTGATAGTGAAGGCCACCTGCGACAGGTAGATCGAGACGAAGGTCTTCTCGCCGAAAATGTTAGGCAGGAACACGATGATGCTGGTCAGGGTGCCCGCGGTGATCGCGATCTGCACCTCGCGCGTGCCCTCGATGGCGCAGCGAAATGGACTGTCGGGGTATTTCTCGCGCTTCTGATAAATGCTCTCGACCACGACCACGGCATTGTCGACCAGCATGCCGACGCCCAGCAGCAGGCCCATCATGGACAGAATGTTCAGGCTCATGCCGAGGAAGTACATGCAGCCCAGCGACATCACGAAGCAGATCGGAATCGCCAGCGACACCATCAGGGTCGACGGCCAATGCCGCAGGAACGCATAGAGGATCAGCACCGATAGCACCGTGCCGAGCAGACCGGCCTCGGCAAGCTCGGCGAGCGAGCTCGTGACGCCCTCGGCCTGGTCATGCATCACGAACAGCTGGATGTCGTCGAACGCGGGAAGCTTGGTGATCTTCTCCACTTCAGCCAGCACACCCCGCGAGACCTCAACCAGATTGGCCGAGCGCTCCTTCATCACATCGATGCCCACCGCCGGACGGCCGTCCAGGCGCCGGCCGTAGTCCAGTCGCCCCGGCGCGAGGCTGACGCGCGCGATGTCGGACAGCCGCAGGCCGCTGGCATTGACGGGCAGATTGCGCAGTTCCTCGATCGAGCGCAGCTCGCCCACCGGCTGCACCCGCAGCCGACGGTCGCCCTCGGTGATCTGCCCGGCCGAGACCGAAAAATTCGACGCGTTCAGTCGCTGCGCAAGCGCGGCGAGGTCCACGTTGTGCGCCGTCACGCGATCATTGAGCAGCTCGATCTCCACTTCGGGCGCGGCGATACCCGACAGGTCGACCCGCGCCACGCCCGGCACGCGCTCGATCCTTCGCTTCACCTCACGCTCGAGCAGGTCGTATTCGCCGGCGAGATCGAGTTCGCTGGAAATGCGAATCCGCAGAACAGGGTCATCGGCGCTGCCGAATTTCAGCACCAGGTAGCGCTGAAAGTCGCTCGGAAACTCATCGCGGATCGCATCCAGGCGCTCGCGCGCCTCGGCCGCCACCAGCTGGATGTCGCGGTCCCACTGGAACTCCATGAACACGCCCGCGCCTTCGGGCCGCGACTGCGAGAACATCCGTTTGATGCCTGGCAAGGTGGCCAGGGCCTCCTCGGCGGGGCGGGCGATGGTTTCCTCGATCTCGGCCGGGCTGGATCCGGGATAGGGCAAGTCGACGTAGAGAAACGGCGCCTCGACCTCCGGCAGGAACTCGAGCGGCAGCCGAAAGGCCGCGATCAGGCCGATCAGCAGCATCGACACGAAGAACATCGTGGCCGTGACCGGCCGCTGCAGGCTGATCCGGGCGAGGCTCATGCGCCAGCCTCCGCCAACGCGAGGCGGGCCAGACGCTCGGCTTCCGCCGCGGCGCGATTGCGCTCACCACGCTCGAAGTAGAACGCATCCGGCTTGCGGTCCAGCAGGTTGTAGACCACCGGAATCACCAGCAGCGTCAATACGGTCGAGACCAGCAGGCCACCGATCACGGTGATCGCCATCGGCGCGCGGATCTCGGCGCCCTCGCCCCCGCTGAGCGCGAGCGGCAGGAAGCCGAACAGCGTGGTCAAGGTGGTCATGACGATCGGCCGCAAGCGCTCAGTCGCGCCGCCGCACAGCGCCTCCACTTTGCCAAGCCCGGCTTCGCGCAGTTGGTTCACCCGATCAATGAGCACGATCGCGTTTTTCACCACGATGCCGGCGAGCAGGATCAAGCCGATGAACACGACCACCGACAGTCCACCACCGACGATTTTGAGCGCCAGGATCGCGCCGACCGCCGCCAACGGAATCGTGAACATGATGACGAAGGGATGCAGCAGCGATTCAAACTGCGAGGCCATCACCAGGTAGACCATGAAGATCGCCAGCACAAGGGCGAACACCAGCGAGTTCACCGAAGCCTGCAGCTCCTCGTTCTGGCCTCCGATGTTCACCGCGACGCCCGCACCCAGCGGGGCTTCCGCCAGCATGCGTTCGATCACCGCCACGGCAGTGCCAAGGTCGCCATAGCGGAGGTTGGCCGATACCACCGCCACACGCTCCTGATCGACGCGATGGATCTCGCTGGGGCCTTCGGTGGAGATCACCTCAGCCACGGCCGACAGGCGGACCGGACGGTCGCTCTCGGGGTTGACGATCAGCTGGCCAATATCGGCGGCCGACGCACGCGCCGATTCCTCTGCACGCACCAGCACGTCGATTTTCCGATTGCGGAAGCTGTAGCGCGTGGCCACTTCACCGCGCACCTGACGCACCACCTGATCGGCGATCTGTCGCGTGGTCAGATTGAGCGCCGCAGCGCGCTCGGCATCGAACAACACCTGGATCTCGGGGAAGCCCTGTTCCACCGTCGACTTCACATCGGCGTAGCGATCATCGGCTTCGAGTCGGCGAGCCAGTTCCTTCCCAGCAACCTTCAGTTGCTCCAGGTCGTAGCCGCGGATCTCGATCTCAAGCGGGGTCGCAAACGAGAACAGCTGAGGTCGCGAAAACTTCACTTCCGCCTTCGGATACGCCTGCATGGTCTCGCGCAGACGCTCGGTGATCGCGGCCTCGGTGCCCGAGGGTGCGCCATCCGCCATCACGATCAACAGCTTGCCGATGTTCTCGCCCGACTCGGTCGGGTTGGCATCCAGGCGCGTGCCGCTGCCGCTGACCCCATGAATGGTGCGGATCTGCGCGTCATCCGTGTGGCGGCGCTGGATCTCACGCACCAGCGCGTCGCTTTCGGCGAGCGGCGTGCCTGGCGGCATCTTGACTGTCATCTCGAAGCGACCTTGCGCCAGCTGCGGAATCAGATCCAGGCCGAGGCTCGGCACCAGCGACATGGTCAGCACGAAGGCGACGGTCGCCGAGCCCAACACCAGCCACGGCCGCTGCAGTGCGCGCGGCAGGATGCGATCGTAGTAGGCCGCCAGCCAATCGTAAGGCTTCATCACGACCAATCCGATCGCACCCAGCACGCGCCCGATCCAGCCAGAAGCACGCCACGCCATGCCCAGAACGCCACGCTGCATGGACAAGCGGGCGCGTGCGAAGCGCGAACCGGTGACATCGATCTCCTGCTGGTCCTCCGGGTAGGACAGCGGCGGCCGCGCCTTGAGCGAGGCGAGCATCGGCACCAGCGCCATCGCGACAAAGGTCGAGATGATGATAGCGATGCTGACCGTCAGCGCCTGATCGCCGAACAGCTGGCCGGCGACACCTTCAACGAATACCAGCGGGAAGAACACCGCGACCGTGGTCAAGGTGGATGCAACCACCGCCAGACGCACTTCGGTGGCGCCCACAATCGCTGCCTCAATGATCCCCAGCCCGCGCTCACGCGCCTTGGCGATCGATTCCAGCACCACGATCGAGTCATCCACCACCATGCCGGTGGCGAGTGCCAGACCGCCCAGGGACATGACGTTCAGGCTCAGACCGACCTGGCCCATGAAGAAGAACGTGGCGATGATCGACACCGGCAACGACACCGCAATGACGAAGGTGCTCCAGCCATCGCGCAGAAAGAAAAAGATGATCAGGATCGACAGCAGGCCGCCCAGCAGGGCAGCGCTTTTGACCTCGTCCAGCGACTCCTGGATGAACACCGACTGGTCGTCCACCGTGATCAGCTTTGTGTCGGGCGGCAGGTTTTCCTTGAGGCGTTCCAACTGCAGCCGCACACCTTCGGCGGCTGCAACCGTGTTGGCATCACCCTCCTTGTAGACCGCGAGCTCGATCGCCTCACGGCCATCCATCCGGATGATTGCCTCGCGCTCCTTGTAGCCGGCCGACACGCTGGCGATGTCGCGCAGACGTACCGGCGTGCCCTGGTCCACGGCAACCAGCAGCTCCTGCATCTCGTCGACGCTGGCGAACTGGTTGACCGTGCGCACGAGGTAGCGCTGGCTGCCCTCGTCGATCGCGCCGCCGGAGATATTGATGTTCTCCTGCTTCAGGCGATCGATCACTCGCGCCGCAGACAGGTTCAGCCGCGCCAGCTTCTGCGGGTCGAGCAGCACCTGCACTTCATCTTCCAAGCCGCCCGACACCTTGACGGCTGCAACTCCGTCAACCGGCTCCAGACGCTTTTTCAGGGTTTCATCGGCGTAGCGGCGGAGGTCCTTCAGCTGGACGATATCGAAACCCTCGTCGTCCGAGCTGCCGACCAGACCCAGCCGCATCACCGGCTCGGTCGACGGATCAAAGCGCAGCAGCACCGGCTGTTCGGCCTCCAGCGGCAGGCGCAGCAGTTCGAGCTTGTCGCGCACCTCGATGCCAGCACGGTCCATGTCCGTGCCCCAGGCGAACTCGAGGATCACATCGCTCTGGCCGGTGCGAGAAACCGAGCGCAGCCGGCGCAGGTTCTTGACCACGCCGACGCCTTCTTCAACCGGCTCCGTGATCAGATTCTCGACCTCGGAAGGCGCAGCGCCCGTGTATTCGGTGCGCACCGTCAAGGTGGGATAGGACAGATCCGGCAGCAGGTTGACCTTGAGGTCGCGCAGGCCGATGAATCCGAACAGCAGAAAGGTAAGCGTCACCATTCCCACCGTCACACGACGGCGGGTTGCGATCTCGGCGATGTTCATGAGTGCGTTCCGGAATCAGCCGGCGGTGCCGGTGGCGGGCTTGCCTTGGGCAATGGCCTCGGGCTCGATCTTGCTTTCCGGCAGGCCGAGCACCTGCAGCAGAGCGCCATCGCGCAAGGTGACCTTGCCGGTGGTGACAACGCGGTCGCCCTCGGCCAGGCCACCGCGCACTTCTGCCAGCTCACCGCTCAAATGACCCAGCTCGATGGTGGTGCGTACGGCGCGGCTGTCGCGGACCAGGAACACCGCCGGCAGTCCCTCGCCTTCGATCAGGGCCTCGCGCGGCACGGTCAGCGCCTGCTGGCGCTCGTCGTAGACCACTTCGACGCGGCCGAACATTCCCGGCTTCAACGCGCCGGTGGGGTCGGAGAACGCGGTTACCACGCGGAACGTGCCGCTGGCGGCATCCACCACCGGGCTGACCCGATCGATGCTGCCATCGAACACCACGCCCGGCGCCGCGTCGACCCGCAGCATCACTTGCTGGCCGGCCTTGAGCGTGGCCAGTTCGCGCTCGGGCACGTTGAGCACGGCCTCAAGGCGCGAGGTGTCGACGACGCGGAACATGGCCTGATTGATCTGGATGAGGTTGCCTTCCTTGACCATGCGCTGGGCGACCACGCCGTCGAAGGGCGCCACGATGTCGGTGTAGGACAGCTCCAGTTTGGCCATCTCGAAGGCGGCGCGCTGGGTGTCGAGGTCATAGCGCAGTCGCTCGTGCGATTCGGCGGCCAGCAGCTTGCGTTCGAACAACTCTTCGGCGCGATTGAACTCCGCCTCAAGCTTGCGCAGCATGGCCTGGTTGCGCTGAAGCTCAAGCCGCGGACGCTCGGGATCGATCCGCGCCAGTACCTGACCCGCCTTCACGAACTGGCCTTCTTCAGTCAGCAGCCGAAGCAGCACGCCCGAGGTCTTGGACACCACCTGGGCTTCAATTGGGGCTTCCAGGGGAGCCGTACCGCTGTAGCTCGCGCTGACGCTGTGGCGCGACGCGAGGGCAGTCTCCACGGCGACCGCCTGCTCCTCGCGCTTTTTCTCGTCTTCGGGTTCTGCACTCCCGGCCGCGGAATCGTTATCGGCCTCGGACTGGCCACCGCACCCCGTAGAAACGGCCAGAACGGCCACCAGAGCGGCCCCCAGGATCAAGCGGACGATGGGTTTGGCTGCGCGTGTTCGCATGGGCGTTCTCGGGGGAGAGGGGGGATTGTGGTGTTATACTTATCTACAACACCACCGATGTCAAGCACCGTGCCGCACAGCGATGACGCCCTGTGCAGACAAGCGTGACGAGAGCCGCGGACATTGCCGGACGCCAGATGCACGAACTGTGCTCGAAGGCAGCGGCGAAATCGTCTGCACCTTGGCACCCTGACCAACGGCAGGGCTATCGCAATCCCTGCACGCGGGGCGTGCAGGCTGGTTCGGCAGATGCGGCAGACGCTATACTCCCGCCCCTTCTAATGCGTCGTGAATCCGGGATCAGACCCGGCTCGAACGAGCGCACCCCGACCTGCCCCGACGCTGGAATCCATCGATGAAGCCGACCCTGCGAATCGTCGCGAGCCTCGCCCTGGCGACGGCCACTCTGCCCGCTCTTGCCCAAGGCGACCCCGAAACCGGCAAGGTTCTCGCCTACACCTGCACGGGCTGCCACGGTGTGCCCGGCTACAAGAACGTCTACCCGCATTACCATGTGCCGAAGATCGCCGGCCAGAATTACGAATACCTGATGGCGGCGTTGACTGCCTACCAGAAGGGCGAGCGTCCGCACCCGACCATGCGCGCCCAGGCCGAGGGTTACAGCCAGGAAGATCTGAGCCACATCGCCGCCTACCTTTCCAGCCTCAACAAGGAGGCCGCCCAGTGAGCCCGAAGACTCTGATTTCTGCAGCCTTGTCCGGACTGCTGTGCATGGCGATCACCACCCCTGTGGCCGCACGCGGCAATGTCGAGGCCGGCCGCGAGAAGGCCAAGGTCTGTCAGGCCTGCCACGGCGTCGATGGCAATGGCATTGGCGACGGCCAGTATCCAAACCTGGCCGGCCAGTACGAGGACTACCTGCTGCGCGCGCTGCAGGCCTACAAATCAGGCGAGCGCAACAACGCGATCATGACCGGATTTGTGGCGACGCTCGAAACCCAGGACATGGCCGATCTGGCCGCCTACTTCGCCGCCCAGCAGGGCCCGCTGTCGGATCTGCGCCACCTGAAGTAGCCCGCTGCGCAGCCGCTGCGACAAACAGGAACCCCGCGCCTTGCGCGGGGTTTTTTGCTCCTACGCACAACATGTGCGTTCGACACAGTGCCGGGGCAACCACCGAGCCACGCGGACCCGGGCGAGATGGAACAGCCGCTCGCCCCGCCCTCACGAGTCCTTCGACCCGCTGCGGACGGCTTCGCCTGCAGCGGATCGCGCAACTACCAGTGCACGCCACGCATCAAGGCGGCGAAGGCGATCTGCTCCGACGATGCCTGCTGTGCTTCTGCGCCCTTCTGGCCCTGCGCTGCGGCCGAGTCGGGGAACAGCTGGAAGGCGGTGTTCATCACCACCTCGTAGGCCTTCGGCGCGATTGCATTCAACACCGCCGAGAAGATGCCGAGGCGCGTGGCGATGCGTGCGGGCCGTTCGATGATCGCCTGCACGATCAGATCGGCAGCCTCGTCCGGCGAGATCGTCGGCACCGAGTCGTACATCTTGGTCGGCGCGATCATCGGCGTCCGCACCAGCGGCATGTTGATCGTGGTGAAGGCGATGTTGTGCCCGGAGAACTCGCCCTGCGCGCAGCGGCTGAACGCATCCAGCGCCGCTTTCGAGGCGACATAGGCCGAGAACCGCGGCGAGTTCGCCAGCACGCCGATCGAGCTGATGTTGATGATCTGGCCGCGCTTGCGCTCGGTCATTCCCGGCAACACGCCCATGATCAGGCGCAGCGAACCGAAATAGTTGAGCTGCATGGTCCGCTCGAAATCATGGAAGCGATCGTAGGAGAGCGCGATCGAGCGGCGGATCGAGCGGCCGGCATTGTTCACCAGGATGTCGATGCGACCGTGGTCCGCCAAGACTTGTCGCAGCAGTTCGTCGCAGGAACTGAGCTCGGCGAGGTCGGCGGTATAGGCGTGGCAGTTGCCGCCGGCAGCCCTGATAGCATCGCGGGTCTTGAACAACTCCTCCTCGCCGCGCGCCACGATGATCGTGGTGGCACCCGCCGCTGCCACCTTCTGCGCAGCCGCAAGGCCAATGCCTGAGGATGCACCGGTGATCAACACCACCTTGTCTTGTACGCGACCACGCAGCGAGCGATCGACGAACAATTCAGGGTCGAGGTGGCGCTCCCAGTAGTCCCACAGGCGCCAGGCATAGCTGTCGAGCTCGGGCACGCGGATACCGGAGCCTTTCAGCGCGCGCTCGGTCTCGCGACAGTCGAAGCGGGTCGGGTAGTTGATCATCCCCAGCACCGACGACGGGATGCCGAGGTCCTTCAGCACCATGCCGGTAAAGCGCTTCACCGGCGCCAGATTGCCCAGCGCCATCCGGATCGGCGCTGGAATGAAACCGAACATCCGTGCGTCGATGCGCATGCTCATCTGCGGCGCGTGGCCAGCGCGTGCGAACAGGTTCAACACTTCGCCAATACGGCGCGGTGCGGGGTCGGTGAGATGGAAGCAGCCACCGTCCAATCCCGGCTTGTGGCCGATGTGGTCCATCGCGTCGGCAACGTAGTCCACCGGCACCATATTGATCCGGCCGCCTTCGATCCCGACGGTGGGCACCCACGGCGGCAGAAGGCTGCGCAGCTTCTTGATCAGAGTGAAGAAGTAGTACGGGCCATCGATCTTGTCGATTTCGCCGGTTCTGGAATGGCCGATCACCATCGCCGGCCGATAGATGCGGTAAGGAATGCGGCAGGACTCGCGAACGATCTTCTCGGCGTCGTGCTTGGTGCGGAAGTAGGGATGATCGAGATTCTCGGCCTCGGCGAACATGTCCTCGCGGAAAACCCCGCTATAGAGCCCCGCCACCGCGATCGAACTGGTGTGGTGGAACAGTTTGGCGCCCACCGCTTCGGCGAACTCGACCGCGTTGCGGGTGCCTTCCACGTTGGGCCCGATCTGCGATTCGGCGCTGGCCGAGAGGTCGTACACCGCAGCAAGGTGGTAAACATGCTTGACCTTGCCGGCCAATGCCTTCTGCTGCGCCGGTGAGACACCCAGCTTCGGCTTGCCCAGATCGCCCAGCACCGCCTGCACGCGCGCGGCGTCCCAGCCCATCTGCTCGATCAGATCCTTCAGCTTGGCCTGCGAGCTCTTGCGCACCAGCACATACACCGTGCCCTTGCGTTTCAAGAGGTTGCTGACGAGATGGCGACCGATAAAACCGGTGGCGCCGGTGACGAAATAGCTCATGGGTTTCCCTCCTGCGGGCGTTGGGCCGACCGTGCGTGCGGGCGGTTCCTTGTGTTCTTGAACAGCGTTCGAGCGATGCGTGCCCACGATAGCGCCCTCCGCGCGCGCCGCCTACCCGTCATCTGCCGTTCATCTGTTCGAAATCCTGTTGTACCGGAAGTGTCACTCAAGCAGCCCAAGCTCCCGCGGCCGGGACAGCCGTCCTGCCAACACCATGGAGCCCGCTATGAATGACCCCGCCAGCCCCGTCGCCTACGGTCCCGAAGATTTCGACTTCGAGGACAGTAACCGCTCGCCCAATGCCCATTTCGCCGATGTGCTGGCCAGCCGCAGCCGTCGCGATGTGCTGCGAGGTGGCCTGGCGGCCGCAGTGGGCAGCCTGTTCGTGCCGCCGCTGGCGCTGGCCGCGGGCGAAAAGCCGCTGCAGCAGTACCTGAACGGCGAGAAATCGCTGCCGCTACCCTTGCCGCGTCGGCCGACCTTCCGGGCCGTGGCGACGCACCGACTGGACGCGGTGACGGTGCCACCCGGCTACACCGCGCGCCCGGCCTTCGCCTGGGGTGAGGGTCTGTTCGCCGACTCGGCGCCATACAAGCCCGATGGCAGCAACACCGGCGCCGATCAGGAGAAGTCGATCGGCCAGCACCACGATGGCATGCACTTCTTCCCGCTCGACTACAACGGTCGCAACAGCCGCGGCCTGATTGCGATGAACCACGAGTACATCGAGCAAGCCACCTTGACTCGCAATGGCCAAACGCTGGTCGATGGCCGTCGGCTGGCGGACGATGTGCGCAAAGAAATCGCGGCGCATGGGGTCAGCGTTTTCGAAACCACCCGCCAGGCCAACGGCGAATGGGTGATCGTCAAGGGCTCCCCCTACAACCGACGCATCACCGCCAACACCACGGTTGAGATCAGCGGCCCGGTGCGCGGATCGAGTTTTGCCGTGACCAAGTTCAGCCCCGATGGCACCCGCACCCGCGGCACCATCAACAACTGCGCGCACGGCCATACGCCTTGGGGCACCTACCTCACCTGCGAAGAAAACTGGGCGGGCTACTTCGTCAATCGCGGCGAGCGCCCGCGTGAGCAGAGTCGCTATGGCGTTGCCACCAGCGCCGGCCGCTACCGCTGGGAAACCGTCGAGGAACGCTTCGACGTCACGGCCACCGCCGCCAATGCCGCTGGCGACTACCGCAACGAGACCAACGGCCAGGGCTGGATTCTGGAAGTGGATCCGAGAAATCCGGACGCGATGCCGATCAAGCGCACCGCCATGGGTCGCTTTGCGCACGAAGGCTGCGTGTTCGCGCCGGTGCGGTTCGGGCGCCAGATGGTGTTCTATTCCGGCGATGACTCGCAGAACGAGTACATCTACAAGTTCGTGACCCGTGACGTCTACCTCTCGGCACCCTTGACCATCGCGCCGAATGCACTGGACCGCGGCACGCTCTACGTCGCCAAGTTCAATGCCGATGGCAGCGGCGAATGGTTGCCGCTGGACTTCAGCAACGCCGACTTCATGGCCAAGGCCGCTGCTGCTGGCGTGAGCTTCAGCAGTCAGGCCGATGTGCTGGTGAACACCCGGCTCGCAGCTGACGTGGCGGGCGCAACCAAGATGGACCGCCCGGAATGGGGCGCAATCCATCCGAACAACGGCGACGTGTACTTCGCCCTGACCAACAACAGTGCGCGCACCGCCGCCCAGGCAGTACCTTCGAACCCGCGTGGCCCCAATCCCTTCGGCCACATCGTGCGCTGGCGCGAGGCCGATGGTAACCACGCCTCCACCCGCTTCAGCTGGGACATTTTCATGCTCAGCGGCACCGAAACCGACAGCGCAAACCCGGCCGCCGGTGCCACCGCCAAGCTCACTGCAGACTCGATCCACGCCAGCCCCGACGGCCTCTGGTTTGATGACGCTGGCCTGCTTTGGATCCAGACCGACATGAGCGGCAGCCAGCTCAACTCCGGCCCCTTCGGCAACAACCAGATGCTGGCGGTCGACACCGTCAGCGGCGACATCCGTCGGTTCTTCGTCGGCCCGGTGGGCTGCGAAGTGACCGGTGTAGTCTGCACGCCCGACCTGCGTACCATGTTCGTCAACATCCAGCATCCCGGGGAAGGCGGCTCCGGTTCGTGGCCCGATGGCAACGGCGCGCGCCCGCGTTCCGCGACTGTCGTAGTCACCAAGGACGACGGCGGCATCATCGGCACCTGATAGCGGCGCCCGTAGCGCCGGCCATCGATCTTTGTGGATTGTTGGCCGGCGCAGCGGATTCCGTTGACCCTCCCCTGCCCCCGTGCTATCAAACGCGGCCACAGCGCCGCCCCGCGACGGCGCATACACAGGGGACCCCAATGACCGATCTGAACAGTCGATTCGAAGCCGCAACGCTTGCAGTTAAGGCGCTCAGCGAGCGCCCCGATAACGACACGTTGCTGCAGCTGTATGCCCTGTACAAGCAGGGCGCGGATGGCGACGTCAGCGGCCCCAAGCCGGGCTTCTTCGACTTCGTCGGCACCGCCAAGTACGAAGCCTGGGCCAAGCTCGCCGGTCTGAACTCCGATCAGGCCAAAGAGAAGTACATCGCCCTGGTCAAAAAGCTCACCGGCTGAACTGAAGTGACTGTCCCTTCACGCCCGCAGCGGCTGCGCTATGGCAACTGACACTCGCGAACGCATTCTCGAGGCAAGCCTGACGCTGTTCAACGCTCGCGGCGAACCCAATGTCAGCACCAACCACATCGCCGACGAGCTGGAGATCAGCCCGGGCAATCTGTACTACCACTTCCGCAACAAGGACGACATCATCGAGCAGCTGTTCGCGCGCTACGAAGTGCGCATGGACAGCGCGCTGGCGGCGCCCGATGATCGTCAGCCCACGCTCGAAGACATCTGGCTGCAGCTGCACGCGATCTTCGAGAGCATCTGGAACTACCGCTTCATCTATCGCGATCTGGTCGACATCAGCGGCCGCAACCGCAAGCTGCGGATGCATTTTTCGCGCATTCTCAAACGCGCATCCGAGAACGCCACACGCATCATGCGCGGGTTGGTAAGGGCGGAGGTGATGCGCGCCAGCGCCGATGAGATCGACGCCACCGCCACCAACATCCTGCTGGTCGCCACATTCTGGCTGAACTTCAGCGCGGTGCGCGGCGAGCAGGACGAACGCGAGAGCATCAATCGCGGCATCCATCAGGTCCTGATGCTGATCGCACCATTCCTGCGCGATGCCGAGCGGGTGCATCTGCATCACCTGCTGCAGGCCTATCGCTGAGAAGAATCGCGGGCTTGGCAGAACAATCTGCGCCGCGCTTACGAACGCAAACCGGGTCCCACAGTGCGATCCGGAATTGCTCCAGACCGAAACACAAAGGCCCGCATATGCGGGCCTTTGTGTATTCAGCAATGGCGTCGTCGCATCAGCCGCGGCGGGCGGCCTTGCGTGCCACCGGCTTGGCACCGGCGCGGCGCGAAGCGCTGCGCTTGGCCGGCGCGCGCTTGGCCTTGCCGAAGCGCGCCAGCACGCCTTCGACACTGGCGTAGACCGGCTCGGCTGCGGTTTCGATGCCCTACGCGCCTACACTCCACGAGACAGTGACGCAGCACGTTATCTCTCATTCTAGGGCGGCTTTGTTCGGAGACTCCCATGCCAAAGCCGTTGCGGGTTCGCCCGCCAGAAACATCTTCCGCCG
>NZ_JBILJQ010000049.1:0-41344 GCF_044377145.1 Aquimonas sp. | reverse complement strand
CTGCCGACCACGCGCAACCGCGACATCGACAGCTTGCTGCCGATCGAGGGCTGGGCGCCGATCTGCAACTGAGGCTCAGCACGGCGAGTGGCGAAGCGGTAGGTGGCTTGGGCGGACGCTTACTCAAGACCCACCCTATGGTTCGGCGGGATGAAGGTTGAACATGCTTGGCGCTACGGGCGCTATGAGCCATGTAGCGTTGGAGCTGGAAGTTCGAACCTCAGCGGGCCGAAACAACAATAGGGTGGGTCTTGACCCACCGGAGCTTGGCTTACTCCGCAGTCATCGAACCGGAACCCGTGTGGCGGCACGAAGCCCGAGTCGCGGGTCGCGATGGGATGCATCAGTCGCCGCGCGCGGCGGTGGGTCAGGACCCGCCCTATGGGTTTGGCGGGATGATGATTGAACATGCTTGGCGCTACGGGCGCTATGAGCCACGTAGCGTTGGAGCTGGAAGTTCAAACTTCAGCAGGCCAGATCAATGGGTTGCCCCCTCTTCCCAACCCCTTTCCTTCGCTTCGCTTGGGCTCGTCGGACCGTCAGCTGCCACTGGCAGTTGACGAGCGATCCGCCTCGCTCCGCAAGGGGGAGGGGCTTCCAGCGCGGGGCATCGGTGTTGGGTGTGGCGATGGTGTTCCGCACCCCCAAACGCAAACGCCCGCCTGAAGAGGCGGGCGTTTGCGGTGCAAAGCACTACGCGTCGGCGTGGATCAGTCGACCGTTTCGAAGCCGTTGGCGAAGATCGCGTTGGGCAGGGGCGGGCTGATGAAGATCACGAAGCCGTCGTGGTCGGAGCTGCCGGTGGGGACCCAGCTGCCGGGGCCCTGCGGGCAGAGCGCGGCATCACGCAGGGTGTAGTTGCAGGTGCGGAAGCGCTGGGTCGAGGCATCGACGTTGGCGCGGCCGAAGGCCATGCCGGTGACGTAGGGCTGGGCGACGCTGTTGAACAGGCCGTGGTCCAGCACCTGGTTGGTGGCCAGATCGCGGCCGCCGCTGCCTTGGATCGCGCCGAAGTTCTCGGTGAACTTGTACGAGTAGCGCTCGCTCACGTCGATCACGTCGATCAGGTTGACCAGCGGCGGGGTGACGATGTTGGCGCCGCCGGGCAGCTTGCAGTTGGTGACGCCGTTGGACGGTGCGCAGGTGTTCTCGGCGTTGTTGTAGGTGCCGGCGATCAGGCCGACCACGTCCACATAGCCGTCGCTGAACTGGTAGGCGTTGTGGTCACCGATGACGAACAGCGGCACCGCCGCGGTGGCCGTATTGGTCTGCAGGCCCTGCACCAGGGCGGCGATCGAGGCCGCCTGGCTGTAGCGCTTGGCGCGCAGGCGCTCACCGTCGGCATTGCTGACATCCACGCCGCCGCGCGAGCGGGTGTGGTTGTTGATGACGTGGAAGCGGAAGCTGCCGCCGTTGCCGATGAAATCCGCGGCCAGCAGCAGCGGCGGGCGGTCGTGCAGGATGGCGGTGGCGCTGCCCTGCGGATCGTTCCAGGTTTCGTCATCGGCCAGCTGGGTGATCACGCTGTTGCTGATCCGCGCGGCGTTGATCAGGTAGCCGACATCGATGCCGCCGACGTCATTGCCCTCGATCAGTTCGGCCCGGTAGGTCGGGCCACCGTCGGCGGCGATCTGCGTCGCCAGCTGCTGCAGCACGCCGATGTTCTCGACTTCCTGCATGCCGACCACGTCCGGGCTGCGCAGCACGTTGCGGATGTAGGCGCTGATCTGGCCGATCTGATGGGCCACGCGGTTGGTGTCGGTTTCGAGCGCCGTGCTGGCCGCACAGGTGCTGGTGCTGTTGGCCAGCGCATCGCATAGCCGGAAGGCGTTGAAGCTGCCGATGGTCAGCTCGTTGATGCCTGCAGCCGGCACCGGCCGCACCACCTGGTTGGTGTTGTTCAGCACCTCAAGGCTGGTCGGCCAGAACTCGTAGTCGCCGAAATCGAAGCCGACCACACCCACGGCATTGAAGCGCGTGCCGCCGGCCAGTTCGGTATCGACCAGACCGGGGATCAGGAAGTCCGCATCCATTTCGAAGATTTCGGGGTTGCCGTCCCACACGCCCGCGGCGGAGTTGTCGGGGGTGAGCGTGGTGCCAAACAGCGCACCCTTCTCGCGTACGCCGCGCTCGCCGTAGGGCGAGATCCACACCTCGGCGTAGAGCTGGCCCGCGGGGTTGGCGAAGCGCTGATTGGACACGGTGACCGCCGCATTGACCATGTTGACGCGCATGGCTTCGAAGCACTCGAAGTTGCCGAGTGCGCCGCAGCTGAGGCTGTTCGGGTTCTTCGACGGCTGGGTGGTGAACACGATGGTGCCTCTCGGGGCTGGCGGCAGATTGCCGAACAGAACCGGCGAGGGCAGCGGGCGTGCGGTGGCGGTGGTGAGGATGCTGTTGGCGCCATCACGGGTGCTGTTGACCGCGATCTGGGTCAGGCCGAAGAACTCGGCTGCGCGGCCGACCACGTCGACTTCGTCACCGGCCGCCAGCAGCTCGCCGGCATCGTTGCGTGGCGCGACGGCGGTGAACACGTAGACGCCATTCGAGGTCAGGCCGCTGGTGTCCTGGCGGGCGATCGGCGTCTGCATGGTGAAGCCCGCGGTGCCTACGGCGGTGACGATGTTGGTGCGGGTGTAGACGGCCTCACCGGGGACATTCGCGGCCGGGTTGCACGGGGTCACGAAGGGCGAGCACGCGCCATTGCCCTGGATCTCGAAGATCTCGCTGACCGGCAGATCGTCGTCGAGGATGGTGGCGGTGGCCGTGGCGGTGCCGAGCGTCACGCCCGGGCTGCTGCTGGCGATGGTGAGTGTGTAGGTCTCGTTGGGCTCATCAACCGTGTCGCCCAGCACCGGCACCGGCACGATCACCGAGGTCTGGCCGGCGGCAATGGTGAACTGGGCTGCGCTCAGCGCGGTGTAGTCGGCCCCTGCGATGGCGGTGCTGTCGGCGGTGGTGGCGGTGAATACCACGTCGGCGGCCAGCGCGAAGCTCAGGCTGACGGTGACCTGCTGCGCCACAGTGCCGCTGTTGCCCTCGATGATGTCGGCCGGTGTGGCGACCGAGAGCACCGCGGTGGCGGCGTCGTCGTTGAGGATGGTGCCGGTGGCCGTGGCATCGGCAAGCGTTGCACCGACCGGATTGCTGAGGGTGACGGCAAAGGTCTCGTCAGCCTCGTCCACCGCATCACCGTTGACGATGACGTTGATCGATGTGCTCGATGTGCCTGCAGCGATTACCAAGCCGGTTTCGGTGCGCGCGACGTAGTCGCCTGAGGCCACCGTGGCGGTGCCGTCGGAGCTTGCGAAATCGAAGCTCACGCCGCCAGCCGGAGCCGGTGCCGACAGGGTGATCTCGAACGCAAAATTCTTGGGACCAGTGTTGCCTTCAGTGAGGCTGAGGTCGGCGACGCTGAGGGTGGGGGCCGGCGGTGCGCAGGAGTTTACGGGGCTGGTGCTGTTGCGCGGCAATGGTGTCGCAGTAGCGAAGTCAGCGGCATTGTTGTTGGTGTCGGTGCAGCCTGCGTTGGCGCGAAAGCCGGCGAGGATGGCGGAAAACGCGGGGGTCGCGCCGCTGCCTTCGAAAAAGTTGGCGGTGCCGTAGCCGACCAGATCCACGATCAGGGCCGTCTGCGCGGGGGAACACGCGGTCGAGCCACCATTGCAGGCCAGCGCGGTCGCGGAGTTCACCAGCGCGTACTTGCCGTTGGTGCCGCCAGGTGAACCCGTAGCACTCAGGTCAGGCGTGACGGGAAGAGCTGCGCTGCTGCCGCTCACCGGGTAGGCGATCAGCACGTATCCACCGGCGGGAATGGTTCCGCTGAGCGTCGCGTGCACGGCGAAAGCGCCCGTTCCTGTCGGCGACGCGTACTGCAGGGTGTGCCCGGCCAGGCTCACCGGGGCGCTGCCCCGATTGAACAGCTCGATGAAACGTTGGTTGTAGGTTGCGCCAGAAAGGGTGCCGCCCGGATAGGCCTGACTGATCACCACCTGCGCCGAAGCGCTGCTCGCAGCTACAAGCCCCAGCGCCAGCAGCGCTGTCCGTACAAATGTGAAGCCCGCCATGGCGGTTCCTCCGGTTGAGGTCAAAAAACTGCCGGAGTTTAGCCGTGTTCGGTTACGGATTCATGGCGTGTTTAACGCGGGCGTCATAGAGCCGCCTCCGGCGTGTTGCGGATCGCAGTCCGGCCGGCCGATTGTCGGCGCTGGTTGTTGCAGGGGCGGGACAACTGAGCTGCGCTTTCGCTGCGCTCAAGGGCGCTCAAGGGCGCTCAAGGCCGATGTCTGTGAGGCGGCCGCGCGCTGCTACCGCGGCAACACCGCCACCGTGATCTCTTCGCGGTCGTGGTAGAGCTGGCGGGCGCGCAGCTGGAGGTCGAGGCCGGCCTGCTGCAGGCGGCTATGCAGGGTGTCGAGCTGCTCGCGCACTTCCTGCCAGCGCTTCTTCATCGGCAGCTTGAGGTTGAAGATCGCGCGGCGGGCGTCGCCTTCGATCAGCCAGTCACCCATCAGCGCGGCAACCCGCTTGGGCTGTTCGACCATGTCGCAGACCAGCCAGTCGACCGGGTGCGGCGGGCGCCAGCGGAAGCCGTCGGAATGCAGGTGTTTGATCAGGCCGGTGCCCATCGCGCTGTCGGCCAGCGGGCCGTTGTCGATCGCGGTGACCGACAGCCCCGCGCGTGCCAGCACCCAGCTCCAACCGCCGGGCGCGGCGCCAAGGTCCACTGCCTGCTGGCCGGATTTCATCCAGCGTGCGCGTTCCTCCGCGCTGAGCAGGCTGAGCAGGGCTTCTTCGAGTTTGAGCGCCGAGCGGCTGGGCGCATCGTGGGCCAGCTTCAGGCGCGGAATGCCGCCGACCCAAGGCGGGCTGTTGTCGGGGTCGCCGGCGGCCAGCAGCAGGTGATTGCCGGCCAGCAGCACCACGTGCAGGGTCGGCTTGCGGGCGTCGTCCTTTGCGCTCAGATGGCCGACCTTGCGCAGGCCTGCGCGCAGCGCATTGCCGAAGCTGCGGGCGAGCCCGGCGAGGTCGCGGCCGACGTCGGCATCCGGGTGCTCCATGCTCAGCTCACCGAACACCTGGCCACTGCCGGCCATCGCCTCCAGCACGGGCGTCAGCCGGTCTTTCGGGTCGAGGCCCTGCAGCTCGGCGAAAACCGAAAGGCGCTGGCGGGCAAAGATCAGCTCGCGCCAGGGCAGGGCGCGGCACAGCTGGGACTGCGACGTGGCGTCCAAACCGAGAAAGCGCACGTAGCCGGAGTCGCGCTCGGTTTTGGCGTAGCCGCCCACGCCGAAGGTGCCGGCGCGCTCGGTGACCTCGGCCGCGCACTCGGGCTCGAAGCCGGCGCGGCAGGGCAGGTACAGGCCGGCGTCGCCCATGGGTTTCATCAGTACATGCGCCCGGCGCTGTCGGTGTAGTGCTTGAGCACCGCGCAGGCCTCGTCGCGCAGCAGGTCGGTGCGCACGCTGATGCCGCGCTGCTCCAGCTCGCCCTTCCAATCGGCCGGCAGCGGGCCTTCGTCGAATTGGGTCAGAGTCATCACATCTTTCGCGCTGGCGCCGATCAGCAGGGTGTCGATGCCGGCCCAGAAGGTCGCGCCGTAGCACATGCAGCAGGGCTGCGATGAAGTCGCCAGGGTGATGCCGGGCGCATCCTCGTTCAGGCGGAAGCGCTGCAGGCGCTGCTGCGCGGTCATGTAGGCCATCATTTCGGCGTGTGCGACCGAGCAGGTGTGCGGCTCGACGCGGTTGACGCCGACCGATACCAGCCGGTGCGCGGCATCGAACACGGCGGCGCCAAACGGCCCGCCAGTCCGCGCGTCGACATTGCGGCGCGACAGCTCGATCGCCAGCCGCATCTTGTCGTCGTCGGTGGTGTAGACGGTGCCGGCGGGCGCCAGATCATGGACCCAGGCGGGCAAGGTCAGGTGGACTTGGGCGTACAGCATGGGGAGTGCCTATTGCAGTTGAGCGCCGCCAGCTGCCGCCGCGCATCGGCCCTCGATGCAGGCGCAGGCGCTGATGTCTTCGAAGCCGCAAATGCTGGAAAGCCCCTGCGCCGAGCAGGCGGCCTTCACGCGTTCCGGGAAGGTCTGCGCCTGCGTGTTGACGCAGGCGGGGAAGTAACCGCAGCAGTTGCCGACGTCCTTGACCGCACAGTCGGCATCGACCTGACAGCTGCGGTCGGGTTCGGGGATGGCCTCGGGCGCGCCGTCGGTGGCGGCCGCTTTGCCGGCGTCAGTCGCCGCTGCTTCGACTGGTGCATCACATCGGCTGTCGCCGCTTGCGGAGCAGGTGCCGGATGCGGTGCCGCTGGGCGGCGCGAACTCGAATGCTGGCGGCGCTGCCGGCGGCGTCATCGGTGGCGGCGGTGGGGCTTCGGCAAAGGCGGGCGCCTGTGTCGCCGCAGGCGGCTCGCCGCAGCCTGCACCGAGCACGCTGGCGACGAACACCAAGGCGAGTCCAATCTGACGCAGTCCGGCGCGCATGTCAGCCCGCCGCCCAGGTGTCGCGCAGGGTCACGCTGCGGTTGAACACCGGCTTGGCTGCGCTGTGGTCGCGGCGATCGGCGACGAAGAAGCCGATGCGTTCGAACTGCAGATGGGTTTCCGGTGCGACTTCCGCCGCGGAAGGTTCGACCCAGGCCTGCACGCTGCGGATCGAGTCCGGGTTCAAGTGGTCCTTGTACGAACCGCCGTGGCTGTCGTCGTCCGGGTCGGCCACCTTGAACAGGCGGTCGTACAGGCGCACTTCCGCGGCGATCGCATCGCGCGCGCTGACCCAGTGGATCGTGCCCTTGACCTTGCGATCCGCGCCGGCCATGCCGGTGCGGGTCTCGGGGTCCAGCGTGCAGCGCAGCTCGATGACGCTGTCGCCGTCCTTGATGACTTCATCGCAGCGGACGATGCCAACGCCGCGCAGGCGCACTTCGCCTTCGGGCTTCAGGCGGTGGAAACCCTTGGGCGGGACTTCGGCGAAGTCCTCGCGCTCGATCCACAACTCGCGCGAGAACGGCACGCTGCGGTTGCCGAAGTCCGGGTTCTTCGGATGGTTCGAGAACGTCAACACTTCGGCGTGCGCGGCGTCGAGATTGGTGATCACCAGTTTGATCGGGTCGAGCACGGCCAGCCGGCGCGCGGCATGAGCGTCGAGATCCTCGCGCACGCAGCCTTCCAGCACCGAGAAATCGATCAGCGAGTTCTGCTTGCTGATGCCGATGCGCTCGGCAAATAGCCTGAGAGAGCCGGGCGTATAGCCGCGGCGGCGGATGCCCTGCAGGGTCGGCATGCGCGGGTCGTCCCAGCCGCTGACCAGGCCTTCCTGCACCAGCGCCATCAACTTGCGCTTGCTCATCACCGTGTAGTTGATGTTGAGCCGCGAGAACTCGATCTGCCGCGGTTTGGCAGCGCGGTCGTGCCAGCCGTGCGCGCGCAGCGATTCCAGCAGGTTCGGGTGGCCGGCGAGGTCGACCTTGTCCACGCACCAGTCGTACAGCGGACGGTGATCTTCGAACTCCAGCGTGCACAGCGAGTGGGTGATGCCCTCGATGGCGTCGGAGAGGCAGTGCGCGTAGTCGTACATCGGGTAGATGCACCAGGCGTCGCCGGTGTTCTGGTGCGGAACGTGTTTGATCCGGTAGATCGCCGGATCGCGCAGATTGATATTGCCGCTGGCCATGTCGATCTTGGCGCGCAGGGTGCGCGCGCCGTCGGGGAACTCGGCGGCGCGCATGCGGCGGAACAGGTCGAGGTTCTCCTCGATGCTGCGGTTCCGGTAGGGCGAGTCGCGGCCGGGCTCGGTCAGGGTGCCGCGGTAGCTGCGCACCTCTTCGGCATTCAGATCGCAGACGTAGGCCAAGCCGTCGCGGATGAGTTTTTCGGCGGCGAGATAGAACACCTCGAAGTAGTCCGAGGCATGCCGCAGCTCGCTCCACTCGAAGCCCAGCCAGCGCACGTCGTCCTGGATGGCGACCACGTACTCCGGGTCTTCCTTGGCCGGATTGGTGTCATCGAAGCGCAGGTTGCAGCGGCCGCCGAACTCCTCGCCGATGCCGAAGTTCAGGCAGATCGATTTGGCATGGCCGATGTGCAGGTAGCCATTGGGCTCGGGCGGAAACCGGGTCTGGATCGCTGTGTGCTTACCCGCAGCCAGATCCTCGCGGATGATCTGGCGGATGAAATCGTTGCGAACGGGGCGGGGATCGGCGGCAGCTGCGTCAGACATGGGAGAGGGCTAGGGCCTTGGGAGCCGCGCAGTCTAACGCAGGTAGGCAGACGGCTTGAGCGCGGCGCCTCCTGCCTGCGCGCTACAGCTCCAGCACCCGCTGCGGCGGCCGGCCGATCACCGCGCGGCCGTGCTTGATCGCGATGGGGCGCTCCAGCAGTGCCGGATGCGCGCAGAGCAGGGCGATCCATTCGTCGCGGCTGCGCGGGTCGGTGGCAGCCAGCCCCAGCGACTTCGCCAGATCATCCTGGAATCGCATCGCCGCCGGAGGCTCAACACCCAGCGCGTCGAACAGCGCGCCGAGCTCAGGCGCACTCAACGGAGTCTTGAGGTACTCGATGACTTCGATGACATCGCCGCGCGCGCTGAGCAGGGCGAGCGCCTCGCGGGATTTGCTGCAGCGCGGGTTGTGGAGCAGGCGCATGGTCGGGTGCCGGGATTCGGGATTCGGGATTCGGGATTCGGGATTCGGGATTCGGGATTCGGGATGGCCGAAGGTAGCAAGGAAGCGGTGGGTTGAGAGTCGGCGCTACGAAGCTCCTCAACGCTTGGAGCGGAGCTTGCTCCGCTCTTCTTCAGGCTTGACGCAAGCCCAAGCTTCAGCCGAGCAAACTTTGCTCTACAGATGGCGATTGCTCGGAGCCGCTGCCTGTCAAGCGACTTGTCGCATGTCCGTGGTTACTCCTCGCCGTTCAGTGCCACCGTGGCTGCACTTGCTCCCCTCTCCCGTGTGAGAGGGGCCGGGGGAGAGGGTTCGGGTGTTGGCCTGACGTCCCGAGAGCGACGAGCACCACTGCGGACGCCGCGCCTTGCACGGCTGCGCTCCGCCCCGCCCTCTCCCCAACCCCTCTCCCACGGGAGAGGGGCTAGATGCGTGGGGAGCGAGGCGTCGACGGCGCTGGATGCGGCTGACCCCCACGCGCTTCGCGCGATGTCGTAAAACCCCGAATCCCCGCTCAAACTCACCCCGGCAAGGCCAAATCATCCAGCACCGCACGCAGGAAGCGCGCGGCCTCGCCGCCGGTGGCGGCGCGGTGGTCGAAGGTAAGGCTCAGCGGGATGATCTTGTGGGTTTCGATGCCGCCCATCACCGGCACCACCTGATGACGGCCGCGGCCGGCGGCGAGGATGGCCACGCACGGTGGCACCACCACCGGCGTGGCGTACTTGCCGGCGAACATGCCGAAGTTGCTCAGCGAGATCGTGTAGCCGGACAGTTCCGAGGCAGCGATGCTGCGGTCGGCGACTTGCGCACGCAGGCGGTCCAGCGCCAGGCGCACCCCGGCGGCGTCCAGCACATCGGCATTGCGCAGGGCCGGTACGAACAGGCCGTCGTCGGTATCGACCGCGATGCCGATGTCGACCTGCGGGTGCAGGGTGCGGGTCAGCTTGTCGCCGTCGAACCAGGCGTTCATTGCGGGCACCGCCTTGGCGGCGCGGACGATCGCGCGGATCAGGCGCACGGTGATGTCGTTGCCCGGCGCCCAGGCGTGGATGTCGGCGTCGTCGGTGAGCGTGGTCGGTACGACTTGCGCGTGGGCCGCGGCCATCACCCGCGCCATGTTTCGGCGCACGCCTTTGAGCTGCTCGGGCTGGCCGGTGGCCGCCGCTGCGGTCGGCGGACGCGTGGCCATGGGTTTGCCGGAGGCGGACAGAGCGGTGCGGGTGGGGACTGCGGCGGGCAGCGGCTGCGCGCTGAATGTTTGCTGGGCAAGACCCGGACCCTCTCCCCCGACCCCTCCCTCACGGGGGGAGGGGAGAACAGCCGCGGCGCTCGGGCTTGATGATGAGGCCGGCGAACTGCCTGCGGCGGCCGCGCGCTTGACGTCGTCCATCGAGACCACGCCGTCGGGGCCGCTGGATTCGACGCGTGAGAGATCGACGCCGAGCTTCCTTGCCAGCGCGCGCACCGCCGGCATCGCGCGGACGCCGCCGACGCTGATGGCGGCTTCGCTGCGCACCTGATCGCTGCTCTGCATCGCGCCGACCACGGTGCCGGCGTCTGCGCGCTCGGGCTTGGCGGGTTCGGGTTCGGCGACCTCAGCCGGTGCTGCTGCCGCTGTGCCGCTGGCGACAGGCGCGGCTGCAGTCGGTGCGGGTGCATGGTGATGACTGTGCCCGGTGTCCTGCGCGTCGGCGCGCTGCGGCAGGCTGGGGTCGAGCTCGAACTCGGCCAGCACCGCGCCGGTGATGACGACATCACCCGCAGCGCCGGCCAGTTTCAGCACCGTGCCCGAGCAGGGCGCGGGCACTTCGACGACTGCTTTGGCGGTCTCCATCGAGACCAGCGGCGCGTCGAGCTTGATGACGTCGCCGACCTTGACGAACCACTCGACGATGGTGGCATCCGGCAGGCCTTCGCCGAGGTCGGGCAGGTGGAAGGATTTGTTCGAACTCATTGCGTTCTCCAGCGCGCGCTGCGCGTCGTGGGGTGGGTGTTTGGTTGACGCGGGGATTGCTGTGCTCCCCTCTCCCCCTTGTGGAGCGAGGCGGTTCGCTCATCAGTTGCCGGTGGCAACTGATGAACCGAGGAGCCCGAGCGAAGCGAAGGCAAGGGGAGAGGGGGACGGGTCTCGCTGCAGAAGTGTTGGCCCCCTCTCCCCAACCCCTCTCCCACAAGGGGAGAGGGGCTTCAACTGCGGCATCGCAGGGTTGCAGTCCTGAATGAGCGTTGCGGACGCTTGGGCCTGCAGCCTCAGCTGAAGCTCATCGCTCTCCGCGCTGCCGCCAGGATCTTCTCCACGCTGGGCAGGAACTTCATTTCCAGCCTGAACAATGGGATATGGGTGTCGTAGCCGGTCACGCGCTCGACCGGGGCCTTGAGATCGAACATCGAATGCTCGGCCAGGCGTGCCGCGATCTCGGCGCCGAAGCCGGCGGTTTTGGCGGCCTCGTGCACGATCACGCAGCGTCCGGTCTTGGCCACCGATTCGGCGATGGTGTCGAAGTCCAGTGGCTTCAGTGTTGCGACGTCGATCACTTCAGCGCTGATGCCTTCGCGTGCCAGTGCCTCGGCGGCTTCGAGGGTTTCCTTGACCTGCGCGCCCCAGCTGACCAGGGTGATGTCGCTGCCGTCGCGCAGCACGAAGCACACGTCCAGCGGCAGGGCTTCGCCGTCGTCGGGCACCTCTTCCTTGTACTGGCGGTAGATGCGCTTGGGTTCGAGGTAGATCACCGGGTCTGGATCACGAATCGCCGCCAGCAGCAGGCCGTAGGCGCGCTGCGGGCTGCTCGGCATCACCACCCGCAGGCCCGGTACGTTGGTGAACAAGGACTCGTTGGCCTCGCTGTGGTGCTCAGGCGCGCGGATGCCGCCGCCCCAGGGCACGCGCAGCACCATCGGGCAGCTCAGGCGGCCGCGGGTGCGGGTACGGAACCGCGCAGCGTGGCAGATGATGTGGTCCAGCATCGGATACACAAAGCCATCGAACTGCACCTCGGCCACCGGCTTCATGCCTTGCGTCGCAAGGCCGACAGTCAGACCTGCAATCGTGGTTTCATCGAGCGGGGTGTCGAGCACCTTGTCAGCGCCGAAGCGCTGCTGCAGGCCGGCGGTGGCGCGGAACACGCCGCCGTTGACGCCGACATCTTCGCCAAGCACGAGCACGCTGTCGTCGTGCGCGATCTCCCAGGCCAGCGCCTGGGTAATCGCCTCGATCAAGGTAATGGCGGGGGCGGGCGTGCTCATGCGCGGCGTGCCTCCCAGGCCAGGGCTTCGGCGCGCTGGGCGGCGATGTCGTGCGGGGCTTCGGCGTACAGATAATCGAACATGGCTTCCAGCGGCTGGGTGCGGGTTTCGAGGTAGGCATTGACCTCGGCATCGACGTGGGCGTCGCACTCGGCTTTCCAGGCGGCCTCCTGCGCTTCGCTCCACAGGCCCTTGACGGTCAGCCAGGTGCGTACGCGGATGAACGGCTCCCGCAGCCAGCCAGCCTTGACTTCATCCTCGCCGCGATAGCGACGCGCATCGTCGGCGGTGGTGTGGTCGCCCAGCCGATAGGTGACCAGCTCCAGCACGGTGCCGCCGGTGCCGCTGCGGGCACGCTCAAGCGCGCGGCTGACGGCCTCATACACCGCGATGATGTCGTTGCCATCGACCTGCAGGCAGTGCAGGCCGCCAGCAATACCCTTCTGCGCCAGCGTCTGCGCGCCGGTCTGGGCCGAGCGCGGCACCGAGATCGCCCACTGGTTGTTGATGATGCACAGCACGAAGGGAAGGTCGTAGGCGCCGGCGGAATTGATCGCGGCATAGGTGTCGGTCTTTGAGCTGCCGCCGTCGCCGACGCAGGCCACCGCCACGCGCGGTTCATTGCGCAGCTTGAACGCCAGCGCTGCGCCGGCCGCGTGCAGGCACTGGGTGCCGATCGGTACGCACCAGGGGTAGTCGTGCCGGGGGATCTGGTAATCGCTGCCGCGCTCGTCGCCGCCCCAGTACATCAGCACGTCGCGCTGACGCACGCCGCGCATGAACTGCGCGCCGTATTCGCGGTAGGACGGCGCGAACACGTCTTCGGGCCGCATCGCCGCGCCGATGCCGATGTGGGTGGCCTCATGGCCGAGGCAGCTGGCATAGGTGCCGAGCTTGCCGGTGCGCTGCAGGGCGACTGACTTCGCGTCGAAGCTGCGCACCATCAGCATCTGCTTGAACAGCGCCAGTACCGCGCTGCCGTCTGCGGCAAACGCCGGCAAGGGCGCCACCTCCTTGCCCTCTGCGTCGAGGTACTGCAGGTACTCGATCGAGAACTGCGCCGCCGTGCTCATGCTTTCGCATCCATGCCGTGGGAAGTTTCACAGAAAACCGTTTTGTCGCGTGCAGAGCAAGACGCAGCGCCGCATAAAGCCCCTTCACATCCGCATGCAAGCGGGCTTGCGCGGCAGCTGCAGCGCAGTAGAACCGGCGTCAGCGGTGATTCTGGCTCGGCCGCCGGGCCGGACTCGGGTATGGTTGCGCGTTTGATGCGGCCGGGGAGGCCCGTTGCGATGAACACTGAATCGAACCAACGTGCGCTTGAGCCGGGCATCGCCCGCGATCTGCGCGATCGGCTCAGCTACGGCGGCTATCTGCAGCTGGACGCCCTGCTGTCGGCGCAGCAGCCGGTGTCGCAGCCGGGCAACCACGACGAACTGCTGTTCATCATCCAGCACCAGGTGTCCGAGCTGTGGATGAAGCTGATCATCCACGAACTGCGGCTGGCGATCAGCCACCTGCAGCGCGACGAGCTGGGGCCGGTGCAGAAGATCCTGGCGCGGATCAAACAGGTGCAGCGCCAGTTGTTCGAGCAGTGGTCGGTGCTGGAAACGCTGACCCCGAGCGAGTACCTCGGCTTCCGCGATTCGCTAGGGCCGTCCTCGGGCTTCCAGTCGCACCAGTACCGCTTGATCGAATTCATGCTCGGCAACAAGAACGCCGAGATGCTCGATGTGTTCGAACACGCGCCGACGGTGCGTGATGAACTCGCCGCCGCGCTTGCAGCGCCCAGCCTGTACGACGAATTCCTGCGCTACCTGGCCCGCAGCGGGCATGCGGTGCCGGCGACCTGCGTGGAGCGCGATTTCAGCCGCAGCCATACGCGCGAGCCGGCGCTGATCCCGGTGTTCAAGCGCATCTACGAAGACACCGACGCGCACTGGGGTGCCTACGCCCTGTGCGAGCAGCTGGTCGATGTCGAGGAGAGCTTCCAGCTCTGGCGCTTCCGCCACATGAAGACGGTGGAACGCATCATCGGCTACCGTCGCGGCACCGGCGGCAGCTCCGGCGTGGGGTTTCTGAAACAAGCGCTGGAGTTGACCTTCTTCCCTGAACTACTCGATGTGCGCACCGTCCTCGGACGTTGAGCTGCCGAACAATTTCTACCGTTGATCGCCTGCAAGGAGACCCGAATGTCCCAAACCACTGAAATCCAAGCCCCGCGCGGGGCGCTGGCCCGTGCCCTCGACGTGGTCGAGCGCGTCGGCAACAAGCTGCCGGATCCGGCGGTGCTGTTCCTGCTGCTGATGGTGGTGGTGTGGGTGGTGAGCTGGCTGCTGTCGGGGGTGGTGTTCGACGAGATCGATCCGCGCAGCGGCCAGCCGGTCCAGGTGCTGAGCCTGCTCGACGGCAGTGCCTTGACCAATTTTATGGCCAAGATGGTCAACACCTTCGTCACCTTCCACCCGCTGGGCGTGGTGCTGGTGGCGATGCTGGGGCTCGGCGTGGCCGAGCACACCGGCTTCATCAACGCCGGACTGCGCGCGATTCTGGCGGTGACCTCGAAGGCGCTGCTGACGCCTGTCCTGATCGCGGTCGGTGTGCTCAGCCATGTCGCGGTGGACGCCGGCTACGTGCTGGTGATCCCGCTGGGTGCGGTGATCTTCTACGCCGCCGGCAGACATCCGCTGGCGGGCATTGCTGCCGCTTTCGCCGGTGTTTCCGGCGGCTTCTCGGCGACCTTCTTCGTGCCGTCGAGCCTGGATCCGCTGCTCGCTGGCATCACCCAGGTGGCGGCGCAGATCACTGATCCCTCGGTCGAGATCAACCCGCTCAACAACTACTTCTTCACCACCGCCTCGACCTTCCTGATCGTGCTGGTTGGCTGGTTTTTGACCGACAAGGTGATCGAGCCGCGCTTGCAGGCGACCCGTGTTGACGGTGACACCGCCTCTATGCCGACCATGGACGCCCTGCAGCCGCAGGAGCGCCGTGGCCTGCAGGCTGCCGCGGCCTCGATGGTGCTGGCCATCGCGTTGCTGGCCCTGACCCTGTTCGTCGAAGGCACGCCGTGGGCGGCACCGGCCGATCAGGTGCCGGAAGGTGGTCATCCGCTGCTGGTGGCCGCTGCGCCGCTGATGCAATCCATCGTGGCGCTGATCTTCGTGTTCTTCCTGATCCCCGGCATGGTGTACGGCTACGTGGCCGGCACCGTCAAAACCCATCGCGATATTGTTCAGGGCATGAGCAAGGCGATGAGCGGCATGGGCTACTACATCGTGATGGCGTTCTTCTGCGCCCAGTTCATTTTCGCCTTCAGCCAGTCAAACATCGGCGTACTGCTGGCGATCAAGGGCGCTAACGCGCTGCAGGCGATGGGCCTGCCGCTGGCGCTGACCCTGGTGGGTATCGTGTTTCTCTCCGGCACGGTGAATCTGCTGATCGGCTCGGCCTCGGCCAAGTGGGCACTGATCGGCGCGATCATGGTGCCGATGCTGATGGAGCTCGGCGTCTCGCCGGATCTGACCCAGGCGGCGTATCGCGTGGGCGACAGCTCGACCAATATCATCACCCCGCTGCTGCCCTATTTCCCGCTGATCGTGGTGTTCTGCCAGAAGTACGTGAAGTCGGCAGGCATCGGCACTCTGGTCGCGCTGATGCTGCCGTACTCGGTCAGCCTGCTGCTGGTTTGGACCGCATTCCTGCTTGGCTTCTGGGCGCTGGATATCCCACTCGGCATCGGCTCCAGCTACGAGTACATCCCCGCTGCCGCTGCAGCTGCAAAGTAAGCAACAGGCATGACAGCCCCCACGCTGCCGACGTTCTTCCACGTCGTAGCGTGGGGGCTTTCGTTGGTGGCGCTGGCGGTCGCCGCGCGCCGTCTGCCCTGGTTCAAGCTGCGCGGCGACGGCGAGGCCCAGCACGTGCTGTTCGGCAGCGTACTGGTGCTGTGCCTGCTGCGCTTCGCGGTGTTCGACCGCATCCCCGGCCTGCATCTGCACTTCATCGGCGCCGGCGTGGTCAGCCTGATGTTCGGCAGCGGCTTCGCGCTGTGGGCGCTGGGCCTGGCCTCGCTGGTGGCAGCACTGTCGCCCGCGGGCGTGTGGTTGGGGCTCGCGCCTGACTTCATCGCCTGCGGCCTGCTGCCGGTACTGTGCATGCAGCTGGCCCGACGCGAAGTGGAGCGGCGACTGCCGCCCAATCCGTTCGTCTATGTGTTCGTGATCGCCTTCTTCGGCGCCGGGCTGGCGGTGCTGCTCAGCCAGCTGCTGAAGGCTGCAGTCACCGCCTGGCTGGTCAGCGGTGCGGCGCGCGATGCGGTCGAGGGTTACCTCGCATCGGCGCCACTGATGATGTTCGGCGAGGCCTTCCTGAGCGGCGGCGCGCTGGCTTTGATGGTGGCTTACCGGCCGCAGTGGCTGGCCAGTTTTGACGACGGCCGCTACCTGCGCCGGCCAGATTGAGCTGCCTGCGTCCGCAGCCCGCGCTCGCCTGCGGCAGCCGCCTGCGGCACCGCGCCGCAAATTCGCCCCTGTCAAGGTTTGACTCTGCTGGCGGCCGCGCGTACACCATGCGCCGGTCGCGGGCGGGGTTGTCCTGTCCGGACGGCGCCGCAGGCGCGCGCGGGGGAAGGTTTGCAGACACTGCAAGCTCAGGCCGCCCACGGAACACGCGTTCCGCCGGTGGCCGCGCGCGCGTCGTGACGCATCACAAACACAGGGAGATCGCAGGATGAGTGCAGCAACAGACAGGGCGGCGGCTAGCGCGCCGCCGGAGTATCCGCAGCTGCTTGGACACCCGCGGCCGCTGTGGATGCTATTCATGTCGGAGTTCTGGGAGCGGTTTGCGTTCTACGGAATCCGCTGGGCGCTGGTGCTCTACATCGTCAGCCAGTTCTATGCGGGTGATGGCGCCGGCGAAGCGCCCGCCAACCGCATGTATGGCGCGTATCTCGCGCTGGTTTACGCCAGTGCCATCTTCGGTGGATATGTCGCGGATCGGGTGTTGGGCTACCAGCGCTCGATTCTGGTCGGCGCGGTGTTCATGGCTGCAGGCCTGTTCATGATCAGCGTGCCGAACGCCGACATTTTCGAGTTTGGCCTTGCGACGATTATCGTCGGCAACGGCTTGTTCAAGCCGAACATCTCGACCATGGTCGGCAAGCTGTATGGCCTCGCTGATCCACGCCGCGATGCGGGCTTCACCATCTTCTACATGGGCATCAACATCGGCGGATTTCTCGCGCCGATCTTCACCCAGCTGCTGGCCGAGAAAGTGTTCGGCACCGATGTCATGCCGTCCTACAAGATCGTGTTCATCGCCTCCGGCATCGGCATGGTGCTGAGTCTGATCTGGTTCTATTTCGGCAAGGCGCAGCTCAAGGGCGTCGGCCTCCCGCCGCAGGGCCAGGAGAGCATTTCGCGGGTGGCGATGGTGGTGGGCGGCGCGGTGCTCGCGGTGCCGGTGGTTTACTTCCTGCTCGGCGGCGGCTTCGCCCAGCTGGTCGCGCAGGGCCTGCTGGCCCTGGGTTGGCTGACGCCGGTGCTGGCTGATGGCGTGATCGATTTCGAGCGCACGCTGCCGGCCGCGACGGTGCTGGCCTGGGTGCTTGGCGCATTGTTCGCGGGCCTGTCGGCGATGCTGCTGGCTGAAGGCGTTCGCGAGGGCGCAGTGGCGCGGGACAAAGTGCTCGCGATGCTGCTGATCTTCGTGTTCAACGTGATGTTCTGGATGTTCTTCGAGCAGGCCGGCAGCTCGTTCACCTTCCTTGCCGATCGCATCGTCGATCGCGACATGTTCGGCTGGACCTTCCCGACCGCCTGGTTCCAGAGCGTGAACTCGCTGGCGATCATCCTGCTGGCGCCGGTGGTGGCGTGGATCTGGGTCAGCATGGGCAGCCGCAACCCCTCGATTCCGCGCAAGTTCGGACTGGGCCTGTTGTTCAACGGCGCAGCATTCGCGCTGCTGATGCTGGCGCTGTCGGCGATGGTGGATGACCAGGGCAAGATCCCGTTCTGGACCCTGTTTGCGGTGTACGTGATCCAGTCCGTCGGCGAGCTCTGCCTGTCGCCGATCGGCCTGTCGATGGTGACCAAGCTCGCGCCGATCCGGCTGGTGGGTTTGGGCATGGGCGGCTGGTTCCTGTCCACCGGTATTGGCAACAATCTATCGGGCATCTTCGCTGGCTACGTCAGCGGCGAGGGCGGCATGACCACCACATCGGCACTCAGCGGCTACACCTTCGGCTTCTGGTCGCTGGCCGGCGCCGGCGTGCTGCTGTTCCTGATTGCGCCGCTGGTGAACAAGCTGATGCACGGCGTCAAGTAAGTCCCAGCCCACAGGCTGATCGCACAGGACCGCCCAGGGCTTCGACCGCCCGGGGCTGCCTGTCAAGCTACTTGTCGCATGTCCGTGGTTACTCCTCTCCGTTCAGTGCCGCCGTGGCTGCACCTGCTCCCCTCTCCCGCATGGGAGAGGGGTCGGGGGAGAGGGTTCGGGTGTTGGCCTGACTTCCCGAGAGCGACAAGCACTGCTGTTGACGCCGCGCCTTGCACGGCCGCGCTTCGCCCCGCCCTCTCCCCAACCCCTCTCCCACGGGAGAGGGGCTAGATGCGTGGGGCGCGAGCGCGGATGGCGGTGCCACTGCCTGTCTTTCTTTTTGGCGCCACGGAGGCGCAGTTCGGCGGCCGTATCCGCAGCGGCCGCATCCAACACGCCGAAGTCCTGCTGACCTCCGACTCTGTCGGGCGCAGCCGCTAGACGGCGGCGTCGATCCAGGCCCTTGAAGCGGGGTGCGGCGGCGTAGGGAGCTGTATCGCAGACAGTCTGGATCGGGTTCTGCTGCCCAGCTCACAGCACCTGGGAAATGCGTGCGCGCCGGGTATGCCGGTCGGTGGTGTCGGATGCGCTGCGCTTATCCGACCTGCGAAGGCGAAGGACGCGGCGCCGCACAACGAAGCAAGGCCCGCATCCGCGTAGGCCGTATAAGCGCAGCGCATCCGACGCTCGGTGTTGGCCAATCCGGCTACTTGCGGAACTCGTCAAAGAACGCGTGATCGATCATCAGAATCTGCTTGGGCTTGACGCCGAGGCCTTTCTCTTCGAACAGCTCGACGAGGCGCTCGCCGTCTATCAGCTCAATCGGAATCACGCCGTCGCGGCTGGCCTCGGCTTCCGCATCGGCGGTAAAGCGACCGGTGGTGATGAACACGCCCTTCTCTGCGCGACCCAGCAGAGCGTTGCGGAACTCGCCGACCGCGGGGCGCGAGACCACGTCCTTGTAGCGCTTGGCCTGGAACGCAACCTTCATGCTGACGAAGGCACTGAGTCGTAGTGTGCCGTAGCCGTCGATGCCGCCATCCCGGGACTGCTGAGTGACCACCACGTTCTCGAAACCATGCTCGCTGAGTAGTCGCTGGCAGAGCTTCTCAAACCCCATGGGTGGAAGAGACTTCAGAACATCGAGAAGTCTCAGCTCCTGTAGTTCGTCCAGTGGCGGAAGTTCGGCTGAAGTTGGCTGTGCCGCAACGGGGTCGGGCGACTCATTTGGCGATGCTTGCGTGCGCGTTCGGTTGCGCACGATTTCCGCGGCCGTCTTGGTATCGAGCTGGGTCTTCCACCCCAAGGCAGTGAGTGCCCAGACACCACGACGGGTGTCGTCAAGCAGCCCCTCCCAGGCCAGATGCTGACGCGCCCAGTGAACCTGGTTGTAGAACCGCATCTGTCCCGATGAAAGCGTTTCCTCAAGATATGGCGCCAGCGGCGATCGCTTCTCCTTGATCCAGCTGAGCACTTCGCGTGGACGAGACTGGCCGCCTACGTCTCGGAGACAGTCAAGGATGAGGGGCATCCACTGCTGGAAGTCGTTTTTCTGAGTCCGTTCGCGCATGTGGGGCTCCGGCTGCTCTGGTCTGAGCTTTCACAGATTCTGATAATTCGGCCCAGCCCCACCCTCCGGCGTGACCCAGTTGATGATCTGGTAGGGGTCTTTGACGTCGCAGGTTTTGCAGTGGACGCAGTTGGCTGCGTTTATCTGCAGGCGTTTGCCGGCGTCGTCCTGGACGATTTCGTAGACGCCGGCCGGGCAGAAGCGGGTGCAGGGGTTGCCGTATTCCTCGGCGCATTGGGTTACGCAGACGTCGGTGTTGGACACCTGCAGGTGCACGGGCTGGTCTTCATCGTGCTCGGTGGCGGCGTAGTAGACGCCGGCAAGACGATCGCGCGGGGCCAGCGTGCGTTCAACGTAGTCGCGTTTGGGCTTCTCGGCCGCGCCGAGCTTCTGCAGGCTCGAATGGTCGGCCTTGACCTTCAGCGTCCATGGCGAAGCGCCGCCGGTGATCGTCTCCCAGCCTGAGTTGATCAGGCCGAACCACAGGCCTTTCTTGAATGCCGGCTTGAAGTTGCGGACTCTTTTAAGCTCGGCATACACCGCCGAGCCGCGCAGCTTGGCGTCCCAGCCGGCAACCGCATCGGTGCTGGCAATGTGCTCGGCGGCGAGCATGCCCGAGCGCATCGCCTGGTGGACGCCCTTGATCTTCGGCACGTTGACCAGGCCCGCCTCGCAGCCGACGAACATGGCGCCCGGCATCTCGACCTTGGGCATGCTCTGGTAGCCACCGGTGACGATCGCGCGCGCGCCGGCCGACAGGATCGTGCCGCCTTCCAGCAACGGCTTCACCGTCGGGTGGTGCTTCCACTGCTGGAAGGCCTCGTAGGGCTGGTAGTTGGGGTCGCGGTAGTCGAGCCCGGAGACATAGCCCAGCGCAATGCGCCCGCCCGGCAGGTGATACAGAAAGCTGCCGCCGTAGGTGTGGCCGTCGGCCGGCCAGCCGAGGCTGTGCACGATCTTGCCGGGGGTGACGCGGTCTTCCGGCACCTGCCAGAGTTCCTTGATGCCGATCGAGTAGCTCTGCGGATCGCAGTCGGCATCGAGCTTGAAGCGCTTGATCAGCTGCTTGCCGAGATGACCGCGCGCGCCTTCGCCCAGCACGGTGATGCGGGCGCGGATGTCGATGCCCTGGGTGTAGCTGGGCTTGTGCGAACCGTCCTTCGCTACGCCCATGTCACCGATGCGCACGCCGCAGACCGCGCCGGCGTCATCGAACAGCGGTTCGGCGGCGGCGAAGCCGGGGTAGATCTCAACGCCCAGCGCTTCGGCCTGCGGTGCCAGCCAGGCGCAGGTGGCACCGAGGCTGATGATGAAGTTGCCGTGGTTGTTCATCTGCGGCGGCACGATCGGCGACTTGAAGCCGCCGGTGCGGGTCAGGAACCAGAACTCGTCCTGGCCGGCCGGCACGCAGATTGGCGGCGGGTTATCGCGCCAGCCGGGCAGCAGCTCGTCCAGCGGGCCGGGTTCCATCACCGCGCCGGACAGGATGTGCGCGCCGATAGTCGACGACTTTTCGATCACGCAGACCGACAGGTCAGGCTTGAGCTGCTTCAGGCGGATCGCGAAGGCGAGGCCGGCCGGGCCTGCGCCCACCGTGACCACGTCGTATTCCATGACATCGCGCTCGCTCATTGGCTGGCTCCTGGTGAGGTATGCGGGCGGGCGGGCCGCCGGGGGTCGGGCATTATCGCGGCGATGGCGTGCAGGCGACAGCCTGTTGACCTCGACTGGGGAAGACTTCCGGCCGGCTGGACCTGGGTTGGAACGGCTGCGTGACTGGCCGGAGGGCGAAAGGATACTGCAGCGTATGGAATGGATCGAGCTTCAGCTTCCCGGCGCCGACCTGCGCATCGCGCCGGACTTCCTGCGCCGGCAGCAGGCGGACGCCGTTCTTGATGCCCTAAGCGCCGAGATCCCGTGGCAGTGCCATCGCATTCGCCTGTACGGTCGCGAGCTCGACTCGCCGCGGCTGTCGTGCTGGATGGGTGAGCCCGAGGCCGTCTATACCTTCTCGCGCACCCGCTTCGAGCCGCTGCCGTGGACGCCGACGGTGTGGGCGCTGAAGTCGCGGGTCGAGGCCGCCTGCGGTGGTCGTTTCAACAGCGTGCTGGCGAATCTGTACCGGGATGGCGCGGACAGCATGGGCTGGCATGCCGATGATGAACCCGAACTTGGCCCGCAGCCGGTGATCGCTTCCTTGAGCCTCGGCGCCGAACGCCGGTTCTGCCTGCGCGAACGACCTGTGCGGGGGTTCAAGTCCAGTGCCGTGGCCGCAGCTGCGCCACTGCGCCTGGCCGTACCACTGCCGCACGGCAGCCTGCTGCGGATGGCCGGCGCGACCCAGGCCCGCTACCAGCACGCGCTGCCGAAGTCGACCCGTGCGCTCGGCCCGCGGCTGAATCTGACTTTTCGCCTGATCCGCGCTGCGGCATGAATCTGTTGGCGGCCTGTGGCATGCTCGCGCCGCTTGCGTGGACTGTTCTGCCGCCTAGCCAACACTCTTTTGCCGTTTCGATGGAACCGCCATGACACGACTGCTTGCCCTGACTGCCCTGTTGTTGCCCTTTGCCGCCGCCGCCGAAACCGTCTGGTTCGAGGTGGCCGAAATCGAGACCGATCGCAACCAGTCCTTCCTGGTGCCCCTGAGCGATCCCGAACACATCGCCCAAGCGCGCGCGCTGATCGCCAACGGCGGTCCGAGCGATGACCGGCCGGGCATCCTGCTGGCCAAGATCAGCGACGGCGGCGACGGCTTCAATCGCGATATCCGCGACCCCGACCAGCGCCGCTGGCGCTGGCACATCAACCAGGTCGACGGCTTCGGCGGCCTGGCGATCGAGCTCTGCGACGGCTGGCCGGCCTGGGTCGAAGAGAATCCGCCGGCCTTCATCCGCAATACGTCGGGGGTGATCTGCTTCTGGGGCTACACCATCAAATCCGAGCTGGCCGAAGCGCCGAAGTTCGAGATCAACGAAGGCCTGGACGGCGCCTGGTTCAACCCGCGAACGCCGGGGCAGGGCCTGTATGTTGACGTGCTGGATGAGCAGAGATTGATCAGCCTGGCCTGGTTCACCTGGACCCATGGCGCGCCAGGTTCCGCCCGCGTTGGTGAGCATCTGTGGTACAGCGCGCTCGGCACTGTTGGTGCCGGCGGCAATGTCAGCAGCGCCGAGCTGTTCGCTTCCAGCGGCGGCGCGTTCAATGCCACCCGCAGTGTCGATACCGTGCCGACCGGCAGCATCGAGGTCGAGTTCAGCGACTGCAACAATGGCCAGCTGCGCTACCGCTTCAACAGCGGCGAAACCGGCGAAATCGCGCTGCAGCGCGTGGTGCCGCGGGATGGCTGTGTGAGGTGATGGTTGGTTCGGGAATCGGGAATCGGGAATCGGGAATCGGGAATCGGGAATCGGGAATCGGGAATCGGGAATCGGGAATCGGGAATCGGCCGGGCGCGACCCTTCTTGCTGTCGCCTCGATGGAGCGGCACCCACAGCACTCGAGGCCCGCTCACGCCGCGGGCTTTGAATCCCCACTCCCAACTCCCGGATCACTGTCGCCCGCGGGAGTCCGCGCCCGCACCAGCAGCGCGGCCCCGGCCAGCAGCAGGGCGGCCAACAGGAACGGTGCGCCCGGCACGCCGAGTGACTTCATCGGCCCGATCGCCGCGGCCAGAATCTGGCTGAACATCAGCGGCCCGATGATCCCCGCCATGCCGGTCAGGCTGGTCAGGGCGCCCTGCAGCCGGCCCTGAGCCTCGGGCTCGACCGTGCGCGTCATCAGACCCTGGGCCGAGGGCATCGCGAAGCCCCACAGCGCCATCACCGGGATGCCCAGCAGCAGGCCCCAACCGGTCGGCGCCAGCCCGTAGATCGCGAAGCCGACGGCGCCCATGCTCAGGCCGAACAGCAGGCCGCGACGCTCGCCGATGCGCGGGATCACTTTGCGCACCAGGCCGGCCTGCACCACCGCCGAACACACGCCGACCAGGGCCAGGGCGAGGCCGACCTCGTGGGTGTCCCAGCCGTAGCGATAGTCCGCGTACAGAACAAAGGCCGCCGGCAACGCCATATGCGCCAGCTGGCTGAGAAACAGACCGCCCGCCAGCACAGGCAGGCCGCGGTGGGCGCGCAGAAACCGCAGGCTGCCGAGCGGGTTGGCACCGCGCCAGGCAAACGGCACGCGCTTCTCGCGCGGCAGCGATTCGGGAAGGATCAGCCAGCCATAGGCGAAATTGGCCAGGCTCAAACCTGCGGCGACCCAGAACGGCAGCCGCAGATCGATGCTGCCGAGCACGCCACCCAGCGCGGGTCCGATCACAAAGCCGAGACCAAACGCGGCGCCGAGAATGCCGAAGCCGGCCGCGCGCTTCTCCGGCGGGGTCACATCGGCGATATAGGCATTGGCGGTGGTGATGCTGGCGGCGGTGATGCCGGCGAACAATCGGCCGACCAGCAGCCACCACAGGCTGGGCGCCAGCGCCATCAGCACGTAGTCGAGCCCGAGCCCAAGGTTCGACAGCAGAATCACCGGTCGCCTTCCGAAGCGGTCGGAGAGCGCGCCCAGCACCGGTGAGGCCAGAAACTGCATGCCGGCGAAGGCCACCGCGAACAACCCGTACAAGGTCGCGGCGCGAGCACTGTCCTGGCCGCTGAACTCCAGGATCAGCTTGGGTAGGATCGGGATGATCAGGCCGAGCGCGAGGATGTCCAGCGCGACCGTGATGAAAATAAACAACAGCGCCGCGCGTCGCGGCGCCGGCGTCAAGGGCGGCCCCGCAGACGGTGCTGCGGGGCTCTCAGGCGAACTGGCATTGGCGTCGGCGCTCACGCCGATCAGCCGCCCAGCTTCGCCTTGATGCGGGCCGAGACGGCGCCCATGTCGGCGCGGCCAGCCACCTTGGGCTTCAACAGGCCGACCACCTTGCCCATGTCGCGGCCGGTGGTGGCGCCGCTTTCGGCGATCGCAGCGTCGATCAGCACTTCGATCTCGGCCTCGGACAGTGCCTGCGGCATGTAGTGCTGGATCACGCCGATCTCGAATCGCTCGATGGCGGCCAGGTCTTCGCGCGCGGCGGCTTCGAACTGGGCGACCGAATCACGGCGCTGCTTGATCATCTTCTCCATCACCGCCAGCACGTCGGTGTCCTGCAGCTCGATCCGCTCATCGACCTCACGCTGTTTGATCGCGGCGTTGACCAGACGGATCACGCCCAGGCGCTCTTTGTCGCCGCTCTTCATCGCGGCTTTCATGTCATCTGTCAGGCGAAGTTTCAGGCTCATGGATGCACCTCGTGGTCTGATGGCGGGCCGACGGCCGCGCGCGGTGGGGCAGGGCGATCATCGAGATCGCAACGTTTTCGCCAACAGGAAAAGCCGATGCTGCTAACGCAGCACCGGCTCCGGATTCCCTGGTTGTGCAGCACCCGGCGGGCCCGCCGGGCGTCGGCCTCAGTAGAGGCGACGGCGCTTGGTGACGTCGCGACTGATGCGACGCAGATGGCGCTTGACCGCGGCGGCCGCCTTGCGCTTGCGCTCCTGCGTGGGCTTCTCATAGAACTCGCGCTTGCGGGTTTCGGCCAGAACGCCGGCCTTTTCGCAGGTGCGCTTGAAGCGACGCAGGGCAAACTCGAACGGCTCGTTTTCGCGGACTTTCACGTTGGGCATGGGATCTCCGGGTACAGATTCTTTGAAGCCCCGTCCAAGCTGGACACGCACCTTCAGGCGCGATGGGGGCGGGGAGCCGCGTATGATACGCGGCCTTTGCGCCCCCTTGCAATCCGGGGTCGAACCTGCACCTTGGAAGCCATGAACGTTCTCGGCATCGAAACCTCCTGTGATGAGACCGGCGTGGCGCTGTACAGCACCGAGCGCGGCCTGCTGGCGCATGCGCTGTACAGCCAGGTCAAGCTGCACGCGGAGTACGGCGGCGTGGTGCCGGAGCTTGCCAGCCGTGATCACGTGCGCAAGCTGCTGCCGCTGATTGATCGTTGTCTTGAGCAGGCCGGGCTGCGCATGGACGAGCTCGACGGCGTCGCCTACACCGCCGGCCCCGGCCTGGTCGGCGCGCTGCTGGTGGGCGCGGCCACCGCGCGTGCGATCGCCTGGTCGCTGGAGATTCCGGCGATAGGCGTGCACCACATGGAGGGTCATCTGCTGGCGCCCCTGCTCGAAGCCGACGCGCCGAAGCCGCCCTTTGTCGCGCTATTGGTATCGGGTGGTCACAGTCAACTGGTAGAGGTCAGCGCGATCGGGGTGTATCGATTGCTCGGCGAGACACTCGACGACGCAGCCGGCGAGGCCTTCGACAAGACTGCAAAGATGCTTGGCCTGCCTTATCCGGGTGGGCCCGAGCTGGCGCGGCTGGCCGAGGCCGGCACGCCGGGCCGTTTCGTGTTCTCGCGGCCGATGACCGATCGACCCGGGCTTGAATTCAGTTTCTCGGGCCTGAAGACGCAGGTGCTGCTGGCCTGGCAGCAGTCCGATCAGACGCCGCAGACCCGCGCCGACATCGCGCGCGGCTTCGAGGATGCCGTGGTCGAAACGCTGGCGATCAAATGCGAGCGGGCGCTTAAGGCCATTGGTGCCAACACTCTGGTGGTTGCCGGCGGGGTGGGTGCCAACCGGCGTCTGCGCGCGCGGCTGGACGAGCTGGCGCGGCGTCGACGGGTGCGGGTGTGCTTCCCGCGGCCGGAGTTCTGCACCGACAACGGCGCCATGATCGCGTTCGCGGGTGCGCTGCGGCTGGCTGCCGGGCAAACCGCTGAAGCCGCGCTCACCGTGCGGCCACGCTGGGATATGGCAGCCTTGCCGGCCGTTTGAACCGCCACGGCGCGAATCCGCGCCCGCATCCAGGAATTCCGCATGGACAAGGTCTTTATCGAGGCACTCGAAATCGAGTGTCAGATCGGCATCTACGACTGGGAGCGCACGATCCGCCAGCCGATCGTGCTCGACATCGAAATGGCCTTCGACAACCGCGTGCCCGCGGCCAGCGACGACATCCGCGACACGCTCGACTACAAGGCGGTCAGCAAGCGATTGGTGCAGTTTGTCGGTGAATCCGGCTTCGGCCTGGTCGAAACCCTGGCCGAGCGCTGCGCCGAGATCATCCTCGACGAGTTCAAGGTCGGCTGGGTCGGCATCAAGCTGTCGAAGCCCGGTGCGGTGCGCGGAGCGCGCGCGGTGGGCGTCAAGATCGAGCGCAGCCGCGCGTCATGAGCCTCGCCCTGCTCAGCTTGGGTAGCAACCAGCAGCCCGAGCACTATCTGACCCTGGCTGCCCAGGCGATTGCCGAGCGCTTTCCCGGCGTGCGCTTCTCGCCGGTCTATCGCACTCCGGCGGTGGGTTTTGACGGCCCGGATTTCCTCAACGCGGGCGCTGTGATCGAGTGCGAGCTCGATGTGCATGCGCTGAACGATTGGCTGCACGCGCTGGAAGACGCGCACGGTCGCTGCCGCGATGTGCCGCGGTTCTCCTCGCGCACGCTGGATGTCGACATCGTCTACTTCGATGCACTGGTGATCGAAGGCCCGGGCAATCTGCAGCTGCCGCGGCCGGAGCTCAAGCACGCCTTCGTGCTCAAACCGCTGGCGGATATCGCCCCCGACTTTGTCGACCCCTTACTGAAGCAGAGCCTCGCCCAGCTCTGGGCGTTGTCAGCGCTGGGCGCACCGGCGGTTGATCCGCTGAGTCTCTGAGGCTTCGCTAGGGCGAGGTTTCAGCATCGATCACGCAGCGATTGCGGCCCTCATTCTTTGCCCGGTAGAGCGCGCGATCAGCACGTTCCAGCAGATATCCAGGCGTCTCACCGGGCGCCAGACCCGCGATCCCGGCGCTGAACGTGCACGACCAGTGCTGTCCTTCGGCGCCGAACTGCAGATTGGCGAATTCATGTCCGAGCCGTTCCAGCAGGTGCAGCGCTTCGCCCGGGGTGCAGTCCTCGAACGCGACAAGAAACTCCTCGCCGCCCATGCGGCCGGCGAAGTCGGAGCCTCGCAGACGGCGGCGCAGGGTGCCGGCGAGCGCGCGCAGGACACTGTCGCCCGCGGCGTGCCCGAAGTTGTCGTTGACACACTTGAAGTGGTCGAGATCCAGCAGCCCGATGCTCAGTGGCCGGCCGGATGCGCCCGCGCGCGCGGAGATGGCGGCCAGTCTCTGGCGGGCGTCGGCGGCCCGCAGCAGCCCGGTCAGGCCGTCCAGGCTCAAACCGCTGCCCAGTGCGCGCGCCCGCATTGCCCGGCTTTTCACTTGCTCCACCAGCAGGTCGTGGCTGATCGGCTTGCTCAGGAACTCATCGCCCGCGGCTTTCAGCGCTTCCAGTTCCAGCGAGTGCTGAGCGGACAGATAGAGGATGGGATCTGCAGCCATTGGTCGCTCAGGCGCACTGCGCGCGCCAGTTCCAGGCCTGAGCAGCCTGGAAGATTGATGTCCAGAACCAGAACATCCGGCCGCACGAGTTCAAGCATCTCGAACAGTTGTTCAGGATGCGTGAGGGTGTGCGCTTCGATCCCGCCGGCTTCCAGTGCCAGTCGGTACAGTTGCAGCACCGGAGCGTCGTCGTCCAGAAGCACGGCCCGAAAGGGCCGGTGTGCCCGCTCATCGACGAGCGCCTGCAGACGTCGCTCCAAGTGGGTGATATCGATGGGGTGGGGCAGAAAGGCCCGCGCGCCACGTCGCACCGCAGCCAGTCGCTGCTCGAACCCTTCGCACGCGCACACCAGGAACAGCGTCGAGTGCGTTATGGCGGGCGGTTCCGCCCATGGGGTGAGGGTGCACTCGATCAACAGGTCTGCGTCCTCGGACGCGTGCTCAGCCTCGATGCGTCGGGTGTCGAAACCGTAGGCCTCGATCACCAACTCGATCTCCGGCGAGATCCAGCCGAAGCGGTCAAGCAACAGCGCGCGCGGCGGGTTCGAGCCAACCTGCAGCTTCGGGCCGGCATTGGTAGGGTGCGGTGGCGGCTTGGGGGCGATCGCCAATTCGGCCGCGATGACATCCTCAGCGGCTTCGACTGTTTCTGCAGCCAGCTGCAGGGAAGCCACCGCGGCCAGTGCATCAGGCGCAGCACGGACTTGAGCGCGCGCGCCGTCTATCCAGGCCTCGATCTGCTGCAGTTGGCCGCCGAGCGCGTGGTAACCGAAGCTCAGGCTGGAGCCCGCCAGGCGATGCACAGCCTGCAGAAGCTCCATGCTCGGGGGCTCAGAGTCGCTCAAGGCCGCGGCCTGCGCCTTCAGTTGAGCGAGTTCGGAACCCAGATTCGAACGGTACTGGCGCGCCAGCAGCTCCAGCTCTGCGCGGACATCAACCGGGGTCGCGTCCTTCACGCTGCGCCTCCCAGTGGTCCAGCACCGTCCGATGCAAGCGCATGGCATCGAACGGCTTGATGATCACGCCGCCAGCGCCGAGTTCGAGGTAGCGCTCCAGATCGCTGGGTTGGACTTTGGCCGTCATGAACAGCACCAGGCGCCCCGTCATCGATATCGCCTCTGCGAGCCTGCTCAGGGTGGTTGGCCCGTCCATGCCCGGCATCATCACGTCCAGCAGCAGGATATGCGGGTCGAAGGCGGGCGCTGTCGAAAGCGCTTCGGCGCCGCTGGCGCAGCTCGACAGCTGAAACCCGCCCACCTGTGCCAATGCGATCCGCGCCACGGCACGAATGGCCGGGTCGTCTTCCACGTGCAGCAGGCGCAAACCGTTTCCAGGACGTTCGTTCACTCGGCACCTCGGGGGGCGGGCTGCGGATCTTTTCCGGCCGGTGTGGGCAGCAGCATGCGTACGAAGCGTTCCAGTTTTTCTGCATTCGTGCCGGACTTGGTCAGTACCGCGGCAAACGGCCCTGCCGCATCCGGGGCCAGCTCGCGTTGGCTGAGCACGAGCACCGGCGGGGTCGGGCTTGGTAGCGCGTCAAGCAGCCTGCGGCCGTCGCCATCCGGAAGCGCCAGGTCCAGGATCACCAGATCGAAGCGGCGCGCGACCAGCATGCCGGCGGCCTCGGACAGGCTGCGGGCGGTCATGACCGTCGCTGCGCCGCGCAGGGTGTCCTGGACGAAACGTGCATGGTCCGAGTCATCTTCGACGTGCAGGATCGTTGCCGCAGTCGAGTCGTCGTGACCGGACGTGATCGCCTTCAATGCTGCGATCAGCATCGACACATTCAGTGGCCTTGACATTCGCGCGGTTCGCGGGTCGGATGGATCGTCGGCCGAGGGCTTGCCGCTGACGATCAGCACCGGCAGTTCGGCGGTTGCGGGGTCCGCTCGCAGCTCGACGAGGAGATCCTCGCCGCGTTCATCGCCGAGGCCCAGATCCAGCGTGATCGCCTGTACCGGGGTGGTGCGAAGCTGCTCACGTGCCGCGGCCAGGTTCGATGCATAGACCGGCTCGAAACCTTCGCGCGCGATCAGCATGCCCAACACGACTGCAACGTCGGGGTCGTCCTCGACAATCAGCACGTGCGCGGCGACGGGTTCGGAAGACACGATGGGCGTTTCTTCCGAGATCGGTAGACGCACCCAAAAGCAGCTGCCCCCACCCTCGCGCGGGGCGTAGCCGATGTCGCCGCCGAGACGGGCCATCAGCTCGCGGCTGATCGAGAGGCCGAGGCCTGAGCCCGAGACATTGCGCTCGTTGCTGTTGTCCGCCTGCGCGAAGCTTTGGAACAGCCTCGAACGGAAGGCTTCAGGGACACCGCCGCCGCGATCCAGCACGCGCAACTCGACGTCGGCAGCACTCAGTGAAGCCTCGATCTCCACCTCGCCGCCGGCCTCGGAAAACTTGATCGCGTTTGACAGCAGGTTGTTCATGACCTGGGTGAGCCGCTCCGGGTCGGTGTTGAGGCTCACCCTGGGCAGCTCGTGCATGGAGATCCGGACACCGAAGCGTTCGGCGTACGGGGCCAGACTACCGACGATGTCTACCAGCAGGGCCTGCAGGCTCTGCATGGATCGGCTCAGGCTGAGCTTGCCGGCCAGCAGCTTTTCCAGATCAAGCAAGTCCCCCACCAAGGCCCCCAGCCTGCGCGCATTGCGATGCGCCAGCTGCAGCATTTCCATCGCGGGCTCGGGAAGCTCGCCGAGTGCCCCGCCAACGGCAAGATCCAGCGCACCCGAGATCGAGGTCAGCGGGGTGCGCAGTTCGTGGCTGACGGTGGACACAAACTCGGACTTCATGCGCTCCAGCCGTTTGCGTTCGCTGATGTCCTGCACCACGCTCAGGATTCTGGGCTCGCTTTGGCCTTCAGGTTGGAACCGGACCCCTCTCAACAGGACCGGAATGCGATGCCCATCCGCGTGGATGTATTCCTTTTCGTAGGGTCCGTAGCGGCCTTCGGTTTCCAGCTTGGTGAGCTGGACTTTCTCCTCGGCTTCGTATTCCTTGGGCGTGAGCTCCCAGTAGCCGATGCGCTTCAGATGCGCCTCCGAGTGGCCTGTCAAACGATAGAACTCGGGATTGGCTTCGATGAACTGGCCGTCTGACAAGCGGTTGAGTGCGATGCCTACCGGCGACAGTCGGAACAGTTCGGAGAGTTTGGTTTCACTGGCGCGCAGCGCATCCTCGGCGCGCACTCGCCGGGTGATATCGAGGACCTGGGAGACGAAATAGCGTGGCTTGCCCTCAGCATCGCGCAGCAGCGACACGGCAAGCATGGCCCACACCGTGGCGCCTTCGCGGGTGATGTAACGCTTGCGCAGCTGATAGCCGGGAATTTTGCCTGCCAGGGTCTGCTTGACCAGCTCGATGTCCGCGGCCAGGTCGTCAGGATGGGTCAGCTGCTGGAAGTCGCCTTTCAGCATGTCCTCCGCGCTGTAGCCAAGCATCTGGCACAGGGCCGGGTTGACCTGCAGGAAGTGGCCGTTCGGCGCGACCAGGGCCAGCCCCAGTGAAGAAGCTTCGAACGCGCCACGAAAGCGGCTGTCGGACTCGGAGAGCGCGACCTTCTGGCTCAGCAGCTCAGTCAGGTCGATCGCGATGCCGACGAAGCCGTTGACGCCGCCGCTGCGGTCGCGAATGGCGCTGACCGACAGGCTGACGGTGCGTTGTGCACCGTCCTTCCGCACATAGGTCCAGCGTCGCGTTTCGGCCTCGCCTCTGCGCGCGGCATCGACGAAGACCTCGAAGCCCTCGATGCTGTAACCCATCTGCTGGGACAGCTCATTACCGCGCTCACTGACCTCCTGCAGCAGATGGAACACGGCGGGAGTGTGCTGGCCGACCAGCTCGTCGGCACGGTACCCGAGCAGCTGCTCGGCGCCGGGGCTGAACAGCTGGATGATGCCTTCAACATCGGTGCCGATGATCGCGACATCGCGCGCGCCCTGAACGATCGACTGCAGCTCGGCCAGCGCCCGCTCGGTCGCGCGCTGGGACTCGTGCAGCTCGGTCACTTCCAGATGGGTGCCGGCGACCCATAGCGGCTTGCCGTCGTCGGTCCAGGACATCACCCGGCCACGTACATGCACCCAAACCCAGTGGCCCCGCTTGTGGCGCATCCTGCAAACGGACTCGTACTGCTCGGTGTCGCCGCGGAAGTGTGCCTGCAGGCGCGCCCCCGATTCCGGCAGTCCGTCCGGGTCGGCCAAGCCCAGCCAAGTCTCGATAGTGATGGGTGCGAGCTCGTCCAGCGTGTAGCCGACGATTTCGGCCCAGCGCGCGTTGAGTCGGGTCTCGCCGGTCTGGACATTCCATTCCCAGGTGCCGGCCCGAGTGCCGCGCAGCACCATGTCCAGCCGCTCGCGTTCCTCTTCCAGGGCTGCGAGTACCCGGCGGCTTCGGGTGATGTCGTGCATCACCACCTGCGCGCCCTCGATCCGGCCACTGTCATCCAGCAGCGGACCGCCGCTGACGGCGACGTAGCGAAGCGGCTGGTGGCTTGCGCGAATGCAGATCTCCACGCTCGTCAGCTGCTCGCCGCGCAGGGCCCGCAGCAGGGGGGCGCGATCGGCGGACAGCGGCGTTTGGCCATCCAGCTCGAACAGATCGAATCGACTGGCCGCGGGATCCTGCGGCAATGCCATCGCGTCGCAGCCGTGCCATTCGCGGGCGTTGCGATTGAACAAACTCAGCTTTCCCGCCTGATCGCAGGCCACCACCGCGTCGCCGAGGGTTTCCAGCAAATGCGCCAGGGAGCGTTGATCCTGTTCGGCGCGCAGGCGCGCTTGCCGGCTCTCGATCAGGCTGGAGCACACCCGCGCCAGTCGCTGCAGTTGATCGAGCTGGCTCGCATCCAGGCTGCGCGAGCGGGTGTCGATGACGCAAAGCGTGCCGATCCGATAGCCGCCGGGGCCGGTGACAGGGGCGCCAGCGTAAAAGCGGATGCCGGGCTGGCCGGTCACCAGCGGGTTGTCGAAAAAGCGCGTGTCAGCGCTCGCATCACTGACCTCCAGGACATCGCGATCAAGAATCGCGTGCGCGCAGAAAGCCTGCTCGCGCGGCGTTTCGCTGGCGGACAGCCCGTGGCGACTCTTGAACCACTGCCTGTGCTCGTCCACCAGGGACAGCAGGGCGATCGGCGTGCCGAACAGGTGCGCGGCCAGGGCCGTCAGATCGTCGAAGGTCTGCTCCGGCAAAGTGTCCAGCAGCGCGGCGGCTCTGAGCGACGCAAGCCGATCCGATTCATCTGCGGGCAGTGGGGCGCCACTCGAACTGTTGGCGCTCATCGGCCTAGAACTTCAGGGTTTCGATCAGCCCGGCCACGTCGGCAGCCGATTCGTGGAGGATTTCCTGCAGGGTGTCGCCGCCCACCAGCATGTCGATCGAGGCGGCCCTCTGATTGGCGGCTTCGGCAGGGTCGTGCCAGCGCAGGGGAGAGGGCACCGGCGCCAGCACATCGGCCAGCAGGAGAGTGTCGCCCAAGGTCTCGGGCGGTATCGACAGCATGCCGCGCCAGAACTCTTCGACGGCCTCGATAACCGCCGTGGGCACATCGAGTTTGCGCAGTACGGCGACGCTCAATTCGCGTTCGACCCGCACATCGGTGTCTTCGTCTTCGCCGCTGATCTCGCTGCCTTCGGCCAGTTCCACCGCCAACGGGGCTTCGATGCGCAGCAGGGCCGGATAGGCGCTGGCGCGTGAGATCAGATAGAAACCGCCGATATCGTGGACCAGCCCGGCGAACAGCGCGGTTTCCGGGTTCTGGCCGGTGACCCGCTGGGCCAGGATTCGCGCGAGCGCCGCGACGTGTGCGGTGCGTTCCCACAGCTTCTGCGAGGCAACGCGCTGCTCTGGCGCAGTTGCCGCACCGGCCATCTGTCGCGTCACCAAGGCCATCGCCAACGTGCGCAGAGTGCCGAAGCCGAGCCGGTTGACGGCGGTCTTCACATCCACCACTTCACGGCCGCTGCGGTTGTACAGCACCGAGTTGGCCATACCCACGACGCGCGCCGACAGCAGCGGATCGGCCTGGATCAGACGGGCTGCCTGTTCGACCGAACAGTTGGGGTCGTCCAGCGCCGCGCGGATCTTCAGGGCCAGCTGGGCGTGAGTCGGGAAGCTCAGATCGCCACCAGCGGCGTCGCGGGCGATGGCTCTGAGGGCTTCGAGTCGGTCCATCCGGGATCCTTCGTGGCTTAAGGCGCAGGCTGCGCGCCAGCGATGGGCGGATGCAAGTTCCTCGCCGTGGCCGGTGTCAGCGCTCCGGCGCCAGACTTCAGGCGTCTTCCGGCAGCAGCTCCAGCGCCATCACGATCGCATCTTCGCGGCCGCCGGCGGCCGGGTAGTAGTTGGCACGCCGGGCGATTTCGTTGAAGCCCAGGGTGTCGTACAGGGCGACCGCGTGCGGGTTTGACGGCCGAACCTCAAGAAAGATGCGTTCGGCGCGGTGCCAGCGGGCGAGATCAATCAGCCGCCGCATCAGTCGTCGGCCGAGCCCTTCGCCCTGGCAGTGCGGCGCCACGCAGACGTTCAGCACATGGGCTTCGCCAGCGGCCGCACTCAGCACGCCATAGCCCACCAGTTCGCTACCGCGGTCCAGCACCCAGCAGGCGTAGCCGGCGCGCAGGCAGTCGCGGAAGATCGTGTGGGTCCAGGGAAACGGGTAGGCCTGCAGCTCGATCCGCATCACGGCTTCCAGGTCGGCCTCGGTCATCGGCCGCAGCTGCGGCATCGACGGCAGAGCTTGCGCATTCATGCACTTGCCCCCAGCTGGCGACGCAGGCGCCGCAGTGCCGGCCACAGAGCGCGCCGGGCGGCGGCATCGCTGCGCAGACGGTCGAGCGATGGCAGTTGCAGTGCTGCCGGGCGTGCGTCAGCCGCATCCAGGGCGAGCAGGGGCAGGGTGATGCCGACGCGCGCCGTGGTCAGCGCCGCCGGGCCAAGCCCAAGCGCGGCAAGCAGCTGCAGCCACAACCGGTCGGCCGCCAACGCATCCAGAGTCTGCCCCGCCGGCAGCGCCACTTGCAGACAGACCCCACCGGGAAGATCAGCCATCGGCCCCATCGGTCGACGACGTAGCGGTTTCAGGCCGAGTGCTCGGACCAGACGCAGCTGTTCGGCAGCTGCAGCCGGGGCGGCGAGGCGGCTCATGGGTCGCCCGCCGCGCGCGCCAGCGCGGGCTCCAGCTCAGCCAGGAACTCGCCGACCACCTGGTCCAGCGCCTGGCTGAGCGCCGCGACCGAGGCCGACAGACTGCCGTCATCGGCTTCGACCTGAGCGCTGTATTCACTGTCGATCAGCGGCAGGCCGCCATCGCGCGCATTGAGCCGCAGGCGCAGGCTGACGCTACCCTGCCAGCCGCCATCGGCGGTCGGCACCCGCTCGAAGGCTTCGATCCGGCCCGACAGCCACAACGCCGGCAGCCGCGTCGGCAGTTGATCGGTGATGCGCTCGGCGGCGCCGGCGGCACGCAGGCGCTGGATCAAGCGGCGCTGCAGCAGATAGCCCGGCGGGTCGACCCACAGGTGGTAGTGATAGGCGCGGAGCCGGTGGCCGTGCGCATCAAGCGCGTAAAGCAGCGCCTGGTCAGCGTGCAGGCCATCGGCCTCCAGCCGCTGAACCACGATAGGCAGGGTCGAAGCCTGGCCCAGCTTGATTACGTCGGCGGCCCGCGGCAGGCGGTGGTAGGTGGTTTCGGGAATGCTCGGAGCGCTGGCGCAGGCGCTCAGCATCAGGATCAGGGCGATCAGCCAGAACTGGCGCATCAGGGTTCCTCCACCGTGTCCACCGGCGGGGTGTAGATCAGCCGGCTCGGATTGCGGCGGATCTCGCGGGTGAATTCGTCCATGTTGCGGCTGCTGCTTTCCAGATGATGGGTGATCGAATCGATGCGGCGGGCGATCGTGCCCAGGGTGCGCTCGATATCGGCCACCGCCTCGCGCAGGTCGGGTCGGTTCTCGTCCACGGTTGCATTCAGATTGTCGAGCAGGCGGTCGGCGCGGGCCTGTGTGGCCGCGAGCTCGGCCGAGAGCTGCTGGACATTGCGCAGGCTGCTGCTGATCGCCTGCTGGTTGGGCGTATCCAACACCGCATTGACGCCGTCGGCGGCGCGGTTGAGCCGCGCCATCAGTGCCTGCGCCTCGGCCAGCAGCGCAGGGGCGCTGGCATCAATCGCGCCGCCGATCGAATCCAGCCGCAGCGCGAGGTTCTCCAGCATCGGCCGCAGCCGCTCCTTGGACAGGGCGTTCACCTCGCCGGCCAGGTCGGCCATCGCCACAAACAGGTCTGCGCCCTCGCGGCTGGTGAGTTCACCGCCTTCAGGCAGTGCAGTCGGGCTCGCGCCCTCGCGGATACCGATGGCGACGTCGGCCAGCAGGCCGGTCGACTGCAGCGCAGCGACGCTGTCGTCCGGGATCGGCCAGTCGGCGCGTACGCTCAGCTCAACCCGATAGCGCGTGCCGTCCGGGCCGCGCTCGGGGGTGATCGATTCCACCTGGCCGATGCGGAAGCCTTCGTAGAACACCGGCGCACCGAAGCCAAGGCCGGTGACGTTGTCGTAGTGCGCGTGGTAGCCGACCGAACTGCCGCCGCGGCCGGTGATCGACAGCAGGGTGAACAGCAGCAGGCCGAAGGCCACCAGCACCGCCGCGCCCACCAGGCTGTAATTGATGCCGTCGCGTTTCATTCGCTGCTTGCCCCCAGTCTTCGGGCCGCAGTGTAGAGGCCCGCACGGCAGGCCGCGACCGTTCGGCACTGAATCGCGAATCCCGAATCCCCCACTCGACGCCGCGTCATCCCTCTTCCTCGGTCAGGCGCTTCAGGTACTCGTCGACATTGACCTCGATCTCGCGCGGCCGTCGGTTCAGCAGGTCCTGGATACGCGGGTGATCCGAGGCGCGCACGGCGTCGACCGTGCCGGTCATCAGCACCTGGCCGTGGTCGAGCACGGTGATGGTGTCGGCGATCTTGAACGCCGATTCCAGCTCGTGCGTCACCACCACGATGCTCATGCGCATCGCATCGCGCAGCTGCAGGATCAGCTCATCGAGTTCGGCCGACACCACCGGGTCGAGGCCCGCCGAGGGCTCATCGAAGAACAGCAGTTTCGGGTCCATCACGATCGCCCGCGCCAGCGCCGCGCGCTTGACCATGCCGCCCGAAAGCTGGCTGGGCATCAGGTCCTGGAAACCGCCGAGGTTGACCACTTCGAGCTTGAGCCTGCTCATGATCCGGATGGTGTTCTCATCGAGTCGGGTGTGTTCCCGCAGCGGCAGGGCGACGTTGTCGCCGACGGTCATCGAGGTGAACAAAGCGCCGCCCTGGAAACTCACCCCCAGCTGACGCCGGATCGCCAGCATCGAGGCCGCGCTGGCGTGGGCGATGTCGGTGCCGAACAGGCGCACGGTGCCTGCCACCGGCTTCTGCAGGCCCAGCAGGTGCCGCAGCAGGGTGCTTTTGCCCGAACCCGAGCCGCCCATGATCACGCGGATCTCGCCGGGATGAACCCGGAAGTCGATGCCGTGCAGTATCCGTCGACGGCCGTAGTAGGCCTGCAGGCCGAGGACGTCGATGAGCGGTTCGGCTGTCGCCGAACCGCCGGGATTTGGGATTTGGGATTCGGGATTCGTCATGGGCGACTCCGTGCGGAGTCGCCGGGATTTGGGATTCGGGATTGGGGATTCGCAAGAGCGGAAGCGGGGGCGCGGCGACCTTTAACCTGCGGGCACTGTGCGGAGCGCCGATGGCAAGGCTCGCCGAGCCTCGCTCGACGAATCCCGAATCCGGACTCCCGAATCCCCGCTCTCATCGATTCAAGAAAAACGAAAACAGCATATCCGCCACCACGATCGCGCTGATCGACATCACCACGGCGCGGGTGGTGGCGCGGCCGACGCCTTCGGCGCCGCCCTGTACGCCGAAGCCGGTGCTGGTGCCGATCAGGGTGATCAGCAGGGCGAAGACCACGCTCTTGGACAGGCCTTCCCACAGGTCGCGCGGCTCCAGCAGCGATAGCGTGGTCGCAAGGTAGGCTGACAGGCTCATGTCGAGCGGGCCGGAGGCGTACAGGCCGGCGCCGGTGAGCGCGACCAGGTTGGCGAACACGGTCAGCATCGGAACCATCACCAGCATCGCCACCAGTGCAGGCGCGACCAGGTAGCGCACCGGTTCGATGCCGGACACTGCCAGCGCGTCGACTTCCTGCGACACCACCATCGAGCCCAGCCGCGCGGCCAGCGCCGAGCCCGTGCGGCCGGCGACCACAATTGCGGTGATCAGGGCGCCGAATTCGCGGGTGATCGACTTGGCGGTGGCGATGATCACCTGGCTTTCGGCGCCGAATTCGGACAGCGCCGAGATGAACTGGATGCCGAGCATCACCCCGATGGTCAGCGACAGCAGGCTGACGATGGGCAGAGCATCAATGCCGACCTGACGCATCTGTTCGAACACCATCCGCAGCCGCACCGGCTGGCCGCGACGCCATCCCAGCACGAGGAAGTACAGGCTTTCGAACAGCAGCATCGATGCGTAGCCGATCTCGCCCAGCACCTGCACGCTGCGGCGGCCGACCCGGTCGAGCACGGCCTGTGCCGGGTTCATGCGCCCGCGCTGTGGTCGAGCGTGTCGACCAGCTCGAACACGCGGTCGAGCCGGGCCAGCCGCAGCACCGCGCGGACCGGGTCGCTGGCGGCCACGAGCACGAAGCGCTGGCCGCGGCCGCGGGCGTTCTGGAAGCCTTCGACCAGGGCGGCGATGCCGGAGCTGTCGATGTACTGCACGGCGCCCAGATGCACCGCCACATGCTCGGAATCCGCCAAGGCCGCGAGCACCGCCTGGCGCACCTGCGCCGACCAGCTCAAGTCGACTTCGCCGCTCAGGCGGACAACGGCGTAGCGGCCGTCGGCCTCGGTCAGACACTGGTTCATGCGGTCGCGGCTCCTGTGCTGCAGAGGGGTACGGTGGTCGGCGCTGTTTCGAGACGTTTGCGCATCAGCAGCCGATTGCCGCCGCCGGCCAAGGGGCTGATCCGCCAGCTGTCCATCAGTGCATCGATGAAGCACACGCCAAGCCCGCCGGGTCGGCATTCGTCGAGGTCGCGCGGGCGGATCGCTTCCGGGTCCACGCAGGGCGCATTGTCGACCAGCACAAAGCGCAACTCATCCCCGTCGCTGCTGATCACCAGTTCGATCTGGCCGCGGCCGCAGCCGCCGCGGAAGGCGTGGCGGATGATGTTGGCACAGGCCTCATCCAGCGCCAGCACCAGGCTGGCGCGCAGACCTGCCTCAACGCCGAGCTGCTGCAGGGCGGCATCGGCGGCGTGGCGCATCGGCTGCAGCGACTCGGCCTGGGCCGGAAAGCGCGTGCGCAGCGCGACGGCGGCTTCGCCTTCAATCACCATCAGGGTGGTGTCGTCGGTCATGGTCATCTTGCGCAGCCGGCGAACCAGTGCACGCAGCCGCGCCTCCGGCGGCAGCAGGCGCATCTCGGCGACGGCCGTCTGTACGCCCTCGACGCCGAGCAACTGACCGTCATCGCCGCGGACGTCGGTCATGCCGTCGGAGAACAGATATAGGGCGGCGCCGTCGAGCGTGGTTTCCTGCTGCGGATACTGCATCCCGGCAAGGATGCCCAGCGGCGGGCCCTCAGCCTCGAACTGCTGGAACTGGCCGCTGCGGTCGACCCGCAGCAGCGGCGGGAAGCCCCCATTCGCCCAGCACAGACGCTGGCTGAAGGGATCGTAGTAGCCGGCCACCGCGCACACGAACATGCCGGCTGCGATCGCCTCCAGCAATTCGTTGTTGGCGCGTTCCAGCCACAGCGAGGGCGGCAGGCCCTCTTTGCCAGCCCAGCGCAGCAGGCTGGCGCAGCGCACCATCAGAAACGCCGCATCCAGCCCCTTGCCGGCAACATCGCCGAGGGTGAAGGCGATGCGCCCGTCGGGAAGCTCGAAGAAGTCGTAGAAATCGCCCGAGATCTCGCGCGCCGGGAAGTTCAGCGCCCGCAGCGGGAAGCTGCCGCGGCGGCGCTTGGGCAGCAGCGAGCGCTGCAGCCGGCGCGCCATCGTCAGCTCCCGGCGGATACGGTTCTGGCTCAGCACCACCGCGGCCAGGCGGGCGTGGTTCAGGGCCAGCGCGGTCGGTGCGGCGAGCAGGCGCAGGGCATCGGCATCGTCGACGGTGAAGGCCGCGCCGCCGCGCTTGTTCAGCACCTGCAGGGCGCCGATCACGCCTTCGCTGGTCATGATCGGCGCGGTCAGCACGCTGCGGGTGACAAACCCCCCCGGCCCGGCGATGCCGTGGCCGGCGAAATCCGGATCGGATCCGGCATCGCCGACCACCTCGGACTCGCGCCGCGCGATCGCGCGCCCAACCAGGCCCTGATCCATCCGCAGGCTGAGGCCAGTGATGTCGACCGGGCCGGCACAGGCGCGGCAGACGATGCGCTGCTGGGCTTCGTCGATCAGAAACACCGCCGAGGCTTCGGCATCCATCGACTCCGCGATCAGTTCAGCCACCTGGGTCAGGGTCTGCTCCAGGTCAATCGACACTGCCAGCCGCTGGCTGAGGTCAGCCAGCCGCGCCAACAGGCGCCGTTCCGGCCCAGCGACTGCGGCCGCCGGCGTGCTCATCCGGCGCGGCGTCGCAGCCGGCCGATCACCCAGCCGGTGGGGCCCGACAGCGCATACAGCCAGAACACGCCGAGCAGGACGCGATCCGGCGCCACCGCCAGAGCCACGAACAGGCCCAGTGCGCCGAGGATCACCACGAACGGCACGCGCTCGCCGAAGGGCAGGGCCTTGCCGCTGTGGTAGCGAATGCGGCTGACCATCAGCAGGGCCGCGACCACGGTCACCACCAGCGCCGCGATCTCAAGGTCGGCACCGCCATAGCCCAGCTTGGTTGCCACCCATACGAAGGCCATCAATGATCCGGCCGCGGCCGGGCTGGCCAGACCGATGAAGTAGCGCTTGTCGACCAGCCCGACCTGGGTGTTGAAGCGGGCCAGCCGCAATGCCGCGCAGGCCGCATACAAAAACGCCACCGCCCAACCGACCTTGGCCCAGCCGGGGCCGTGGTAGACCAGGGTCGACAGCGACCAGTGATACATCACCAGCGCCGGAGCCATGCCGAAGCTGACCAGGTCAGCCAGCGAGTCGTACTGCACGCCGAACTCGCTT